>JALHNR010000065.1 GCA_022843525.1 Methylocystis sp.
CTCTCAACGAGGGCGCGCTTCTTTACATGCCGACGACGCTGCCGGGGCTCTCGGTCACCAAGGCCGCCGAACTCCTGCAAACGCAGGACCGCATCATCAAATCCTTCCCCGAGGTTCAGTCCGCCTATGGCAAGGCTGGGCGCGCTTCCACCGCGACCGACCCGGCGCCGCTCGAAATGTCCGAGACCGTCATCCAGTTGAAGCCGAAGGATCAGTGGCGTTCTGGAATAACGATCGACAAGCTCATTGCAGAAATGGATGCGGCGCTGCAATTCCCCGGCGTGTCGAACGCCTGGACCATGCCGATCCGAAACAGGATTGACATGCTGGCGACCGGGATCAGAACGCCGATCGGCGTCAAGATTTTCGGACGCGACCTGTCGCAAATGGAGGGGCTGGCGCGCCAAGTCGAGTCCGTCCTAAAGCGCGTGCCCGGAACTTCGAGCGCCTACGCCGAACGCGTCATCGGCGGTTATTATCTCGACATTGTTCCTGACCGCGCCATGCTCGCGCGCTACGGCCTCATGATCGGCGACTTGCAGGAGGTTATCGCGACGGCTCTTGGCGGCGAGACCATAACCACGACGGTCGAAGGGCGCGAGCGCTATGGCGTCAATATTCGCTATCCGCGCGACTTTCGTTCTGATCCGAGAACGATCGCCAGCGAAGTGCTGGTGCCTATGCCTGGCGGCGGGACGGTTCCGCTCGGCGAGGTGGCGGGGGTCGAACTCGTTCGTGGTCCAACTTCGATCCGCACCGAAAACGGCCAGCTCGCGGTCTACATCTTCGTCGATATCCGGGACCGCGATCTTGGCGGCTATGTCGCGGAAGCGCGCAAATCGGTCACAGAAGCGGTCGAGTTCCCGACCGGCTCTTATGTCACCTGGAGCGGCCAATTCGAATATCTGGAGCGCGCCGACGCGCGCATGCGGATCGTCGTGCCCCTGACGCTGCTCATAATCTTCCTGCTGCTCTACCTGAATTTCCGCCGCTTGACCGAGACATTGATTGTCATGCTGTCGCTGCCCTTCGCGCTGGTCGGCGGCGTGTGGCTGATGTGGTGGTTGAACTTCAACATGTCCGTCGCGGTGGCGGTGGGCTTCATCGCGCTCGCCGGCGTAGCCGCCGAAACCGGCGTCGTCATGCTGATTTATCTCGACCAAGCGATGCGAGAAATCAAGACTGCACGTAAAGCCTCGCGCGCTGCCTTTACGAGAGACGATTTGCATGAGGCGATCATGCTCGGCGCTGTCGAACGTGTGCGGCCGAAGATGATGACGGTCGTCGCGATCATGGCGGGGCTTGTGCCGATCCTCTGGAGCACGGGCGCAGGATCGGAAGTTATGCAGCGTATCGCCGTTCCGATGATTGGCGGGATGGTGTCTTCGACGGCTCTGACGCTCGTCGTCATTCCGGCGATCTATGCGCTGATCAAGGGGTTTGGCCTGCCTCAAAAAGGAGAGGTCAAGCAGGAGTTGGGGGAAACTATCCACGCCAGCTCCATAGAACAATGCACAACAATCTTCACAGGAGGAAAGACCAATGCTTAAACTCTCTATTGCATTTGCGGCCATGCTGTCCCTATCGCTCCCTGCTATGGCGTGGGAGATGCAAGAGCAAGATCCGCAGACTCACGGAATGGTCCCGGGCGGCCATGGCCGGCACATGCATCGTGATTGGAGCGCCCCGGGTCAACACAGGCATAATGTGTGCTGGCACCGCCATAATGGAAAATGGGTATGGGTCTGCCGCTGACGGCGAGAGCTTCGAAACAAAGCGCGTGTTCAATGCGAAGCCGCACATATGGTAGTCTCTATCGACGACAATGGAGTGGCCCGACAGCAAATCGGCTATCGGGCCGTTCTCAAATTGGCAGACCGAATCCGAGTGACCGCAGTTCCGCCATCATCGCTTTTCTTCGTGGGGCTTTCCGAGTGACTATGCACGACGACGGCGCCCGGTTGGGAAATCCGCTGACGATCATGGCCATGACAAGTGAGGAAGCTTCGATTCAGGACGCGAGTCTATGTGGAGATGCAGAGAGAACGACGACAATCGACATTGAGCATGGAATGCCTAGTTCCGTTACGATGCCATCTCTGACGGCACAAGGAAGGATGACTAGCGTGGCTCAGGAGCATCGGCATGATCAGGCCTCGCATGAGGAATCGAAAACGACTCGTGGCGGCGTCACAATTGAGGATGCGCATCAAGATCCGTCCCATGCGGCGGACGTGATCTACACATGTCCGATGCATCCGCAGATTCGCCAGGTCGGACCGGGTAATTGTCCAATCTGCGGCATGACGCTCGAGCCGCTGGTCGCTTCAACACAAGCCGAACCGAACGCCGATCTCGTCGGCATGACGACGCGATTCTGGGTGGGACTGGCGTTGACGGCTCCGGTGCTGGCGTTGGAGATGGGCGGCCATTTTTTCAATCTTCATCACTTGATTGCGCTACAAGCGTCGAATTGGGCGCAGCTCGTTTTGGCGACCCCGGTCGTGCTTTGGGCCGGCTGGCCGTTCTTCGTTCGAGGCGCGCAGTCGCTCGTGACTCGCAATCTGAATATGTTCACGCTCATCGCCATGGGAACGGGCGTCGCCTGGATTTACAGCGTCGTCGCGACATTGGCGCCGTCGCTCTTCCCGCCAGCATTCCGCAACCTCGATGGTTCCGTACCGATCTATTTCGAGGCTGCGGCGGTTATCACGGTCCTTGTTCTGCTTGGACAAGTTCTCGAACTGCGAGCGAGAGAGCAGACCGGCGGCGCCATACGCGCGCTGCTCGATCTTGCGCCTGTGACGGCGAAGCGCGTCAGGGAAGATGGCTCGGATGAGGAAGTCTCCTTAGCCCAGGTTCATGTCGGTGACCGCCTGCGCGTCCGTCCAGGAGAAAAGGTCCCAGTCGACGGCGTGCTTCTCGAAGGGCGCAGTTCTGTCGACGAGTCCTTGGTGACCGGGGAGTCCATGCCGGCGACCAAAAACGCCGGCGGCAACGTCATCGGCGGCACGCTCAATCAAACTGGTAGCTTCGTGATGCGCGCAGACAAGGTTGGCGGCCACACGCTGCTTTCGCGCATTGTAGACATGGTCGCTTCCGCGCAACGAAGCCGCGCGCCGATTCAGCGTCTTGCCGATCAAGTCTCGGGCTGGTTCGTCCCGCTTGTGATCCTCATTGCGCTGTTTGCCTTCGCTGTCTGGGCAATGTGGGGACCGGAGCCGCGCATGAGCTATGGCCTCGTTGCGGCGGTCTCCGTTCTCATCATCGCGTGCCCTTGCGCGCTCGGCCTCGCGACGCCCATGTCCATCATGGTCGGCGTGGGACGCGGCGCGCATTCGGGCGTGCTGATAAAGAATGCCGAAGCTCTGGAGCGTTTCGAGAAAATCGACACGCTCGTTGTCGACAAGACCGGGACGCTGACCGAAGGCAAGCCGCGCGTAACGGCTATCCATGCCGCCACCGGTGTCGCCGAGGATGATCTGTTGGCGATCGCGGCAAGTCTCGAGCGCGCGAGCGAACATCCACTAGCGTTGGCGATCGTTCAGGCCGCCGCCGAACGGCGACTGGCACTGAAGGAGGCGACGGATTTTGATTCCCCCGTCGGCAAGGGCGTCATCGGCCGGGTCGACGGCAAAGCGATCGCGATCGGAAATCGTCGGTACTTGTTGGAACTCGGCGTCGATGCGACGCCGCTCGATAGCGAAGCCGAACGCCTGCGCGAAGAGGCGGCGACCGCGATCTTTGTCGCCATCGACGGGAAAATTTCCGGCGTCATCGGTATCGCCGATCCGATCAAACCGACGACGCTGGACGCGCTGCAATCGCTGCGTGAAGATGGCGTCGCCGTCGTGATGCTGACCGGCGATAACTGGACAACGGCGCGCGCCGTCGCGAAACGCTTGGGGATCAGCGAAGTCGAAGCTGAAATCCTCCCCGGGGACAAGAGCAAAGTCGTGATCCGTTTGCGCGAAGCGGGTCGAATCGTCGCCATGGCGGGAGACGGCGTGAATGACGCGCCCGCCTTGGCCGCCGCTGATGTCGGCATCGCCATGGGAACCGGAACCGATGTCGCGATCGAGAGCGCGGGCGTCACTTTATTGAAGGGCGATCTCCGAGGGATCGTGCGCGGCCGGCGTCTCTCCAAAGCGACCATGCGCAACATCCGCGAAAATCTGTTCTTTGCATTCCTCTACAACGCCGCCGGCGTGCCGATCGCGGCCGGCGCTCTCTATCCGACCTTCGGGCTACTCTTATCGCCGACGATCGCCGCCGCGGCGATGGCGCTGTCGTCCGTCAGCGTCGTCGTCAATTCTCTGCGGCTCCGGCAAGCAGAGATCGAACCTCAGGCCAAGATCGAGATGCCGCCGTTCTCGACCTAAGCAGAGGGCTAGGATTACCCGGTACGACGAGCGGAACGCGCGCCATTGTCTGAGCACGATCGATCTTGCTCGCCCTGGACCGAACACAACACAAAAAATGCCGCAACTGCCCGCGGGAGCGCTCCTGCGTTCCTCGCTGGGTTAAAAGGAGATCGAAGAATGCGAAATCCCCACGTGGCCGACAGGATTTGCGACGAAGGCTCTGAGCCCTACATCGCGCCGAGCGCCGGAATTCCTCCCCGTCGTAAGATAACGCCCCGCCCGATGTAATGGCGGGGCGTTTTTCGCCTGGCCGGAGGATTACAGCGAGCCTGGGTTAATCATCGTTGTGGTGACCATGATGTTCGCGATCGCGCCAGTCATAATGGCTCGTATCATGCCAATCGTAGTCGCCGCAGTAACGGCGGGCCCTGCGCCGGCCAGTGCGGCGGTTCCTCCTCGCGCGTACGGGGAACGCCTCCGCCAATTGTCGATAGCCGTTAACGATTGCGGTTCATCCCCGCGTGTGCGGGGAACGCCGACCGCCGTCCCGGCTCCAGACGCCCAAGGGCGGTTCATCCTCGCGTGTGCGGGGAACGCCTCTTCGGCCAGAATCCATCCAGCCAGATCGCCGGTTCATCCCCGCGTGTGCGGGGTCTAAATCGCGGGCGCAAAGTTTACCACTAAACCGGTTTTGATCTCCCACTTTGATTGCGGGGCGAACGTGTACTGGTCCTGATAGTCCGACTCGATGTCTTTGAATGGCATGGAGAGACCGAAAGGATGTTTACAGTGGAACTCTATGCCGCGATACGACGCGCAGTGATAGCGGACTGGCTGAGCCGGCGGGAGGCGGCTAAGCGCTTTGGCGTTCATCGCAACACGATCACGAAGATGCTCCAATATTCGATTCTGCCGGGCTATCGGCGGCGCGAGCGGCCGGCATTGAAGAAGCTGGGGCCGTATATGGCCTGGATCGACAATATTATGTAGGGCGACCGTAGCGTTCACAAAAAGCAGCGGCATACGGCGCAGCGGATTTTTGAACGGTTACGGGACGAAGAGGGGTTTTCCGGCGGCTACACGATCGTTCGGGAGTATGTGGCGCGGGCGCTGTTGCGGTCGCGCGAGATGTTTATTCCGCTCAGCCATCGCCCAAGACAGGTGCAGGCGGATTTTGGCGAGGCGGACGGCTACATCGCCGGCAAGAAGGTCCGCTTTCATTACTTTTGCGTGGACCTGCTCCACTCGGACGGGCGGCAAAAGCGGCTCGATCAACGCCCATTCCGCGTCCGTCAAATGACTTGCCTAACGCAATCCGTCGCGGCGATGCTTGCATCGGGCGATTTAGGGTCCAGACCCATAAACTGCTTGGCATGATCTGAGCGTTGTCATTCACGGCTTCCGAAAGGAAGCGGCGATGATTCCCGATCAATTCTGGCTGACGGACGCGCAATTTTCAAAGATCGCGCCGCATCTTCCCACCGACACGCGGGGCAAGGCGAGAGTCGATGACCGGCGGGTGATCAGCGGCATTGTTCACGTGCTCAAATCCGGCGGACGCTGGATCGATGCGCCAGCGGACTATGGACCGAAGAAGACGCTCTACAATCGTTACGTCCGCTGGGCCGCCAAAGGCGTTTGGGTCGACTTGTTCCATGCGCTCGCGCAAGCCGGGGGGCCACCCGCGCAACTCCTCATCGATAGCTCAGCGGTGAAGGCGCACCGCTCGGCCTCGGGCGGAAAAGGGGGGAGAAAAATCAGGCCATCGGCCGCTCGCGCGGCGGGCGCTCGACCAAAATCCATGCGTTGACCGATGCCCAATGTCGCCCGCTCGCCTTCATGCTCACCGGCGGCCAGGTCGCCGATTGCACGGCGGGCGCGGAACTTCTGGCGCGGCTTCCTGGTTGCGACATCCTGCATGGCGACAAGGGTTACGACAGCGACGCCATCCGCCGGCAGGTGGAAGATCGAGGCGCGATGCCGAACATTCCGCCAAAGGCCAATCGTCGGTGGAAAAACTGCTTCTCGCCCTTCCTCTATCGCAATCGCAACGCCATCGAGCGCATGTTCTGCCGACTGAAGGACTTCAGGCGCGTGGCGACGCGCTATGACCGCAACGCCACAAACTTCCTCGCCGCCGTTTGCATCGCTGCAACCGTCAGCTATTGGTTATGAGTCTGGGCCCTAAGTCCCGGCCATCGTGCATCCCTCGAATCTCGTAAATCTGAAGGAATCACAACCTCCTGAAATCACTCAACTACTTTTTCAGTTAGCTTCATAGGGAACCTACGTCTTCTCCAGTATTACGACATCGAGCGAGGAATGTTCATAGCGTTCTCTGCACCATGCCCCGGGGAGATAAGCGTCAACTTTAAGCCCTTCTCGCATGGCGAGCAGTTCAAAAAAATCATACTCAAAGGCCATGGGATCGCCAACGTCATCTTTCATGAAATTGCATTTTGGCGATCCGTCTTCGTTGCAGTTTGTCCAAAATCCATCCTCCCTGCGCGCGAAACGGAAGCACCAATTCTGGTCTACAGGACCGCTCCATTTCCGAATTTCTCCAAAAAGCTCAGTAATATCGGAATTATTAGGAATCATGTCATCCGCGAGTACAAAAATATAGTAGAAAGCCTTCCCACCTATTCTTAAAACTCTCGCAGTTTCCCGCAAATGATGCTTCGCCGTAGCCAGTTCTAAGTGCGTGAGAACGGACCCAGAAATGACGATATCTATGCTGTTATCCGCCGCGGGGAACTTGTAAGTATCTGGATCCACCACCCCGTTGGGATTGTATAGTCGATGACGCAGATCTACGCAGTGGAAGGCATATTTTTCATGTTTAATATTCTCGATCGAGAACGCAATTTGCTCTTTTAGGGGGTCAAATCCGACATATGAGCCGCGGTCGTCGATTATACACGATAAAGCGAAAGCCATTCTGCCGCATCCACACCCTATATCAAGTATATTGCTGTCAGCGCCGAGATAGCCATGCTCAATAGCTAATTGAACAAACTCAGCTCCAGTGTATTTATACAGTTGGATTGAGGCATTTCCTGTAGATTTCCGAATGGTCTCTTCAGGGGCGTCGAATCTAACTGATCGGTATATTAGACCCGCTGCGACTTTTGCCAGAATTGAGCGAGACAGGTTATCCATTTCTCGGACAGATGACTTTGTGGCGGAAAAACTGTGGCGGTCTTTCATAATCGAACTTTCGTTTGTCTGATTGAGTATATGCGCCGATTCTGGAGTTTTTCAGAGGCAGGTCACAATGCTTCCATATTACGTTGAACGTTCGCCAACGCTGATCATAGATGGATAGATAGGGTTAACCAACTGCCTATTCATCAGTGCCCTAAAATGCTGTCAAGTAGGTTTACGCATGATGACCATGTCTTGATAGCCGAAAACCGAAGCAACGATTTCAATAACGGGGACTATTTTTCCCCAGCGCCGAAGGGTATTATTAGCACTTTGTTTCGCCTGAATGTAGTAATTTCCGCCCCCAATGTCGCGATCGTAATCGGAAGCCTGTTCGATTTCAATGAAGCCGCGCTTGTTCCAGTCATCTAAGTGACTGCGTTTCATCCATCGGCTCGAGAACGCCAGCGCTCCTGCACCGGCCGTTGTCAGCATCATGAGCCCCTTCGGGGCCAGAATCCGGGTTAACTCCCGCATCCAGGCCTCTTGCTGAGATTCGCGGATATGAGTCATCACAGAGATACCGTAGATCAAATCAACGCTATCGTCAGGTAGGTCGATAAACGCATCAAGGCTTGTTTGCAGTGGCGTTACATGCTTTAGATGCCTGCGCATCCATTCGAGGTTCAGATCGTCGATTTCAACGCCGATCGTTTTGGAGCCGGGAAATTCGTAATTGAAATAGCGGCAAATCCGGCCAAATCCACAACCCCAGTCGAGAATGGAGGTGTCTTCACCGATTTTCATGTGGCGCGAAGCCATAGCGACTAGTCTCCTAAAATCACTGAAGCCGGCCACGGTTGCGGCAACGGTTGTACTCAGATTTTGCACACGCCGTACATTGAAGTCGTTCGGGAGATTTTGAAATAACCGCAAATCTTTTGGGATGGAAACGTTTCGCAATCTGCTACGGCTTTCGTCCTCGCCTTTGATCTTGAAATAGAATTCGAACGACGGCCACTCACTGTCAGTGGCTGCGAGGTCGATGTCGATTCGGAAGCCCAAATATGGGGCACCTGGATAATACCAGTAATAGCTGTCGCTATCAGGTGAATGAATCGGCCACTTGAAATCGAACACTACCCCTGGCTGACCAACGCACTCTATTTTTTCGTAGGACCCTCGAGGTGGCAGCAGGATGCCCGCGACTGAGAGAATCCCATTCTGAACTACCCAGCCGTCTATCCCGTGGAAAGAATGATCGCAGACAGAGAGGATTTCCGTCGCCTCAATGCCGAAGTCATTTCTTGAGATCTTTTGCGCCCTGGCTCCGCTCTCGACAATTTGCCCATCTGATGAAAAAATATCAACCGGCTTTGGCGACATTTTGTCCAAGGGAATGGGCAGAACAAAACCACAATATGGATGCGCAGAAAGTCCCATCTTCACCAAGTCTGGTCTATAAAGATCAGCCTTTGCTTCGCTCACCACCTCTGTGTCACGGACTAAGCGTACAGAAACGGTTTCGTCACCGGCCGCTCGATTGACGAAGCCGATAGCTCCGGTGTTATTAAAACGCTCAATGTTGATTGCGCTCATTTCTGTTCCCTTTCTGTAGTTCGTAGACAAAATCCCAGGGCATCTTCTTTTCGTCGCACCCTCGACCTCCATGCGAAAGCTGGATAGGAAACTCTGAATCGGGACACTAGCTATTGTCGAGCAGCGATAGAGCGGTCTTTACAAATTGCGGCGTGAAAACTGTATCCCAATTTGTCGTGAGGAAATTTTTTGCGCTCTTGATGCGCTGATCAAAATCATCGCTGCGCCGGACTGCTTCGCGAACACCTTCACTGAGGTCTTCAATCGACGGATTGGCGGCGACTATGTTGAATCCAAAATCTTCGAAATAGGCCTTATTGCGATAGCCATAGGTGTTGGTCACGCACACCACGCCTGCCCCGGCGAGTTCATATGGAATCACACTCGGATGAGGTGCCCACATCAGCGAAAGGCCGACATCGAAAGACTGGATCAAGCCTTCATATTCCGCCTGATCGACGCGGCTGCGTATCAAAAGCTTGACGCCCGCACCGAGATCAATTTCGCCCTCATAACCCATGGAGCCGAGTCCGATCAGCTCCCAAGAGCTGTCCAGAATCTTTTTCTCGACGCAGCGGCGCAGCGTCATGACGCAAACTTCGAACAAATTTCGTCCGGCATGGCCTTCAGGACGGCAATATACGAAGAGTTTCTTATGGCCCTTGTTACGCATCGCATCGATGTTTGGCCGAGCAATAGGAATAGCGTGCTCGAAAGTAAGAAAATTTTTCTGGCCCGTTTCGCGAGCGAACACCCCAACCTTGTGCTCTCGGAAATAATTCTCGAGCGCCACGGAATTAAAAATTGCTGCGTAGTCGAGATCGTAAGCCCCAGACACGAAAAAGTGCAGCGAATTGTTCTCGTGGAATATCCGCTCGTCTTCTTGTATGAAATAGATAATTTTTTTACTATTTAAGTTTTTTGCGTAAGCACTCGCTAGATGGGCTGTCCAAGCTGAATAAGCGATGCAAATATCCTTTCGATTGCCGCTGATAACCTGCTGATCCGACTGCGAAGCGTTCAGGAACTCCGACTCTGCAAAGGCTGTCCGCCAACGTTCGCTAATTCTTTCGGAAAACCATCTTCTGTTGGATTGTCCGTCCTCGCTAACAATAAACCGCAAAGGCGTTCCTTGTTCGGCAACTCGGCAAAGAAATTGGAGGAATGCGACATATCCCCCGAACATGATGTCGGGGTCGAGCGACGGAATGAAAACATTAAGGGTAGGCGGCTTAGCGGGGTCCGATTGAAAGAGTACTGGACGGAATTTACTAGCAAGAGCGGTTTCGTGCTGAATTCCTGACGGAACTGCGAGCGCGCCCAGCTTTCGAGCCAAACAAAGTTTCAGGTCGTGGCGCGGGAGCCGACCTTCGTTTTCGCCATTCAGGACAAAATGAGCATATCCGGATGGAAGAGTTCTCGTCTGCTTTGCACTGAAAACATCCTCGTAATATTGGAGGTAAAAGTCTTCGTCAAAGAATGGATCGGGAATATCCCCGCGCCATAATCCGATCTTGAGAAAATGCTTAACGACCTTCGTCTCGGGAACGTGTTCGTTATATCTATCCTTCAGCCAATCGCTATACCATCCTCGATCAATGTAATTTTCCCAGCGCGCCGTCGGAACCCGACCAAACACGCCTAGATCTCGGACAATGAGCTTGAGTTCACTCAAGGATTCAGCCGTAATTGAAGCTTTCGCAGATGAAAAGACACGTCGGCCCTCACGCGACCCATGCGCCAGCCAATGGTGGAACCCCGAAATAAATTCACCGCGGTCAATTGCCGCTCGTACGTCGTCGTAAGAGTTCACGTACCGCTCCTCCGAAAATCCCTCGCACGGATCGAGTCTCATATCCGCGGCATTGTCGAGGTAGCTGTCGATAGCCTCTGACGCGGGTTGTGTTCCTAGATTTGGAAAAAGATCCTTGTAGGCTACGATAAAAAATTTGGGGTCGAACTCCTTTTCGATGAGGGCTCGCAGCTCTTTCGAGATGCCTGCCCTATCCCGCGAGAGAAGGCTGCGAGAGCGCCCGAATCTGAGAAAATTAGCGATCGGATTAGACACGTCAGTTCACGAACATCGACCAGTTGACAAAGAATTATTGAATCGCAACGCTCCGTTTGAGATAGCTGCAAACCTGCCAAAGCAGCGTCAGATTTCGCCAATCGATCGGCCGAGCTGAGAGGCTAACTGAAATAGTAGTTGAGTGATTTCAGGAGGTTGTGATTCCTTCGGATTTACGGGATTCGAGGGATGCACGATCGCTTGGACTGAAATCGCCCGACGCAAGCATCGCCGCGACGGATTGCGTGAGGCAAGTCATTTGACGGACGCGAAATGGGCGTTGATCGAGCCGCCGTTGCCGCCCGCTTCACCTCCTGGCCGTCCACGCGAAACAAAACTGCGCGCGGTGGTGAGCGCGATCTTGTATATGGCTTCCACGGGTTGCCAGTGGCGGCAGTTGCCGAAGGAGTTTCCGCCTATTCGACTGTGAAGAGCTATTTCTATGCCTGGTCGCGCTGCGGCGTGTTCGCGAACATCAATCACGCTTTGGTCTTGGCGATGCGCGAACGGGCCGGCCGCGTGGCAAGCCCGACGGCGCGCGTCATTGATAGCCAATGGGTGAAGACCACGGAAAGCGGTGGCCCGCGTGGGTTTGACCCTGGCAAAAAGATCAAGGGCCGCAAGCGTCACATCATCACCGATACGCAAGGAAACCTCGTCGGCCTCGTCGTACATGAAGCCGGTGTTCAGGATCGTGACGGCGCGCCGCGCGTGCTCGCTTCGATCCGTTCGCTTTATCCGTGGTTGCGCCACGTCTTCGCCGATGGCGGTTATGCAGGCGATAAGCTGCGCGCCGCATTGAAGGGCAAGGGCTCATGGAAGTTGCAAATCATCAAGCGTTCGGACGCCGCCAAAGGCTTTGAGATTCTGCCGCACCGATGGGTTGTCGAGAGGACCTTCGCTTGGCTTGGATGCTGCCGCCGCGTCAGGCGGGAAAACGGCGGGAATCGGCATTCCCAGTTTTTTCCGAAGTGGCGCGTCCGAGGGGATTCGAACCTGTTATTGCTCAATACATGAATTCGGTGCGGTGCGATTTCGCAGATTCTGCCCGACGCCTCGAGAATTCTCTCGACTTCTTTGCGAAACAGAGCGTTGCTTGAGGTCGCGGACGGGCAAGCAAAGCCCGGAGCCCTCTCCTCACCCCGCCGGCATAGCGCCCTCGCGGGGGCGCGCTGGTGACAGCGGATGCTGTTGCTCACCGCGGAGGAGAACATGCTGAAACTTACCGACAATCAATTGATCGTGCTCTCGAAAGCGGCCGTGCGGGACGATGGCGTCGCCGTTGCGCCGCATGGGATGAGCAAGGCGGCGGCGGCGAAAGTTGGATCGAGTCTTGTCGCTCGCAAACTCGTGCGGATGAGTCGATCGAAGCCGGGAATGCCGGTCTGGCGCGAAGCGGAAGGAAAGAACATCAGTCTCGTGATCACGCGTGCCGGCCGCGATGCGATCGGTGTCGAAGAAGACGCGACGCCTTCCAATCGTACCGCTCTACAAGCGACGTGTGCCAACGCCATCGCAGAGACTCAGAAGGCCCGCGGCGCCGTGCAACCGGAAGAGCGTTCGAATGGCGCAGCTCCACGCACGGGATCCAAACAGGCGCTCATTGTCGACATGTTGTCGAAGGAACAGGGCGTGACAATCGATGCGCTGATCAAAGCTACCGGCTGGCTGCCGCATACAACACGAGCGGCTCTGACGGGGCTTCGCAAGCGCGGTTTTGCAGTCGAACGTATCCCGCAGGCCCCTGGAGCATCGCTCTATCGGATCGCGAGTCGCTCCTGCCCGGCTCGGGTCTGATCTGATGACACGGTCCCCATCGCGGCGTCCGGCGGGCCTGCCGGACACCCCTGATCTCAATGCACAGCTCACGCGCATCGCGGCG
The DNA here is from genome assembly GCA_022843525.1 of Methylocystis sp. Taxonomy (GTDB): domain Bacteria; phylum Pseudomonadota; class Alphaproteobacteria; order Rhizobiales; family Beijerinckiaceae; genus Methylocystis. Next base: position 13,061 of record JALHNR010000065.1, read on the forward strand.
ATGAACATCGAAGAGCTGCGCGAGATGTGGCGCGGGAAGCGGAAGCACGAACCGCCGGCCGCATTGACGAAGGATCTCATGGCCCGTGCGCTCGCACATTGGCTCCAAGAGGAGCGCCTCGGCGGATTGGAGACCCCTCTGCGCCGGCTTCTCGCGACAGTCGCCAAGAAAGGCTGCACGCCCTCGAGACGCTTGAAGATCGGTTCCGTCATTGTCCGGGAGTATCAGGGCAAAGCGCAGGAGGTGCTCGTTGTCCCCGGCGGTTTCTGTTGGGAGGGACGGATCTATCCGAGCCTGTCGACCATCGCCTTGAAGATCACGGGCACAAATTGGAACGGGCCGCGCTTCTTTGGTCTGCGAGGCGCCGACGAGGCTGAGCGGTCACCAGACGCAGAGAAGACATTCCAATCACGCTCCCTGCTGACAAGTTCTTCAATTCGGCCCGGCAGGAATACGCCCGAGCCGCCACTTCCCGCACAACGCTCAGGCGGCGACAACCGAGCCGCCACCTCTCCCATTTTTGGTGGGGGACGCAGCGCATGAAAACAGCCGTCGCCAAGCCTCAGCGCTGTGCGATCTATACGCGTAAGTCGA
>JALHNR010000066.1 GCA_022843525.1 Methylocystis sp.
CCAAACGTTTAAAAAGCTCACACATCCAAATTGGCGACGTTCAGCGCATTCTCCTGAATGAATTCGCGTCTCGGCTCCACAACGTCGCCCATCAGCTTGACGAAAATGTCGTCTGCCTCCACCGCTTCCTTCACCTTCACCTGCAGGAGCGAACGCGCGTCGCGGTCGAGCGTCGTCTCCCAGAGCTGCTCGGCGTTCATCTCGCCGAGACCCTTGTAGCGCTGAATGGTGAGGCCCTTGCGGCCGATCGAGTTCATCGCATCATAAAGCGCCAGCGGGCCGGAGAGCGGGGCCTCGTCGCCGCGTCGGATCAAGGTCGCCGGCGCGGCGAAGATTTCGCGCAGGCTCTCGGCGCGCTCATGCAGCTTGCGCGCCTCGCTTGAATTCAAGAGCGATGCGTCGAGCGTCACGGCATGCGTCACGCCGCGCAGCGTGCGCTTGAAGACATATTCGAGACTTTGGCCGCCGTCGCGCACCTCGCCCGACCAGCCGCGTTCGGTCTCCTCCGATATCGCATCGAGGCGTCGCGAGATATCGTCGGCGTAGCGCTTCGCCTCCGTTGCATCCGTCAGCGGCGTCAGATCGCCGGCCATCGCCGCCTGTTCGATGACGGCGCGGTCATAGCGCGAATGCAGGCTCAGCATCACGTTGCGGAACGCGCGCGTATCCTCCAGCGTTTGACGCAAGTCGGCGCCGGCGCGATCTTCCGAACCGGTGCGCAGCACGGCGCCGTCGAGCAGACTTTCGATCAGGTAATCTTCAAGCGCGCGTTCATCTTTCAGATATTGCGTCGACTTGCCGCGCATCACCTTGTAGAGCGGCGCCTGGGCGATGAAGATATGCCCGCGCTCGATCAGCTCCGGCATCTGCCGATAGAAAAAGGTCAGGATCAGCGTGCGGATATGGGCGCCGTCGACGTCGGCGTCCGTCATGATGATGACCTTGTGATAGCGCAGCTTGTCGACGTTGAACTCGTCGCGGCCGATGCCCGTGCCGAGCGCGGTGATCAGCGTGCCGATTTGTTCGGACGACAGCATCTTGTCGAAACGCGCGCGCTCGACATTGAGGATCTTCCCGCGCAGCGGCAGCACCGCCTGGAATTCGCGATTGCGGCCCTGCTTGGCCGTGCCGCCGGCGGAGTCGCCCTCGACGATAAACAGTTCGGCCTTGGCCGGATCGCGCTCCTGGCAATCGGCAAGCTTGCCTGGAAGATTGGCGACGTCGAGCGCGCCCTTGCGGCGCGTCAGTTCGCGCGCCTTGCGCGCCGCTTCGCGCGCGGCGGCCGCTTCGCACACTTTGGAAACGATAGTCTTGGCTTCGGCCGGATGCTCCTCCAGCCACTGGCCTAGCAATTCGTTGACGATATTCTCGACAGCCGGGCGCACTTCCGACGAGACGAGCTTGTCCTTCGTCTGCGAGGAGAATTTCGGGTCCGGCACTTTCACCGACAGAACGCAGGTCAGTCCCTCGCGGCAGTCATCGCCGGTGAGATCGACTTTCTCGCGCTTGGCGACGCCGGAGGATTCGGCGTAGCCGGTGATCTGACGCGTCAGCCCGCCTCGAAATCCAGCGAGATGCGCGCCGCCGTCACGCTGTGGAATGTTGTTGGTGAAGGCCAGCACATTTTCGTGATAGCTGTCGTTCCACCACAGCGCGACTTCGACGTTGATTTGGTCGCGCTGACCGTGAATGAGGATCGGCGCCGAGACGAGCGGCGTCTTCGCGCGGTCGAGATAGCGCACGAAAGCCTCTAGCCCGCCCTCGTAATAAAGTTCATCGCGCTTGACCTCGGCGTGTCGCGCGTCGGTCAAAACGATGCGCACGCCGGAATTCAGGAACGCGAGTTCGCGAAGCCGATGCTCGATCGTCGCATAGTCGAACTCCGTCATCGTGAAGGTCGCGGAGGACGGCAGAAACGTCACTTCGGTGCCGCGCTTGGGCGCGCCGTCGACGACCGGCGCGTCGCCCACGACGACGAGCGGCGCGACCGCGTCGCCGTTGGCGAACTCTATTGCGTGTTCTTTGCCGTTGCGCCAGACGCGCAGCTTCAGCCAAACCGATAGAGCGTTGACCACCGAGACGCCGACGCCGTGCAGACCGCCAGAAACCTTGTAGGAGTTCTGGTCGAACTTTCCGCCAGCGTGCAGCTGCGTCATGATCACTTCGGCCGCCGAGACGCCTTCCTCGTGATGGATGTCGGTCGGAATGCCGCGGCCATTATCATAGACCGTACAGGAGCCATCTGCGTTGAGCGTTACGTCGACATGGGTGGCATGGCCGGCGAGCGCCTCGTCGATAGCGTTGTCGACCACCTCATAGACCATGTGGTGGAGGCCGGTGCCATCGTCCGTGTCGCCGATATACATGCCAGGACGCTTGCGCACGGCGTCGAGGCCACGCAGCACCCTGATGGACCCTGCGCCATATTCCGCCGGGTCGCCGTTCAGATTGTCGCTATCGCTCATATTTTTTGGGAGTTTCCGTGCTGTTGAGGGCTCATGATTCGAACAGGCGATCTTACCTCAAATGGCGACGTCAATGCACGGAAATAGTTGACGATTGGGCGCTTTTACCGGGGCGGGCGACCTGTGCCGGGCGCCGCCCTGATGGTTGAGGCCGGGCTGGAACGATTTACGGCGGCCGCTAGTTCACAGGCGGGGCGACGCGCTCGCGTTTCGGGCTGGCTGAGTTCGCGGGCCGCCAAGAGAAAGTCTCTTTCCATGAAAGCGCTTACCTTCCACGGCAAAAGCGACATTCGCTGCGAGAGCGTTCCCGATCCCAAAATCGAAGACCCGCGTGACGCCATCATCAAGGTCACCGCCTGCGCGATCTGCGGCTCCGATTTGCATATTTTCGACGGCATCGTTCCTGAGATGCATACTGGAGACGTGCTCGGGCACGAAACGATGGGCGAGGTCGTCGAAGTCGGGGCGGACGTAAAAAAACTGAAGGTCGGCGACCGCGTCGTGGTGCCCTTCACCATTTCCTGCGGTGAGTGTTTCTTCTGTCAGCGCGGCTATTTTTCCGCCTGCGAGCGCACCAACCGTGACCGCGTTAAAGCTGAAAATCTCTGGGGGCACTCTCCGGCCGGGCTGTTCGGCTACTCGCATCTGCTGGGAGGTTACGCCGGCGGCCAGGCGGAATATTTGCGCGTGCCGCACGCCGATGTCGGGCCAATCAAGGCGCCCTCTCAGCTTCGGGACGACCAGGTGCTGTTTTTGTCGGACATTTTCCCGACGGGCTATATGGCTGCCGAATTCTGCGACATCAAACCAGGCGACGTCATTGCGATCTGGGGATGTGGCCCGGTCGGGCAATTTGCCATCCGCAGCGCATTCCTGCTCGGCGCTGAGCGCGTCATCGCGATCGATTCGGTGCCCGAGCGGCTCAGCCTCGCCAAAGCGGCCGGCGCGGAGACGCTCGACTATGGAAAGGTTGACGTCTACGACGCGATTCAAAGCCTGACGAAGGGCCGAGGCGCCGACGCCTGCATTGACGCGGTCGGCACCGAACCCGACCCCACCGCGAGCATCGACTCGATGATCGACCGCGCCAAGGTCGCGACATTTCTTGGAACCGATCAACCGCATGTGCTGCGACAGGCCATCCACTGCTGCCGCAATTTTGGAACGGTGTCGATCGTCGGCGTCTACGCTGGATTTCTCGACAAAGTGCCGCTGGGGTCGGCGATGAATCGCGGCCTCACCTTCCGCATGGCGCAGACTCCGGTGCAGCGCTATCTGCCGCGGTTGCTTGAACGCATCGAGGCGGGTGAAATCGATCCATCCTTCGTCGTCACGCACCGCGGATCGCTCGAGGACGGTCCCGATCTCTACAAGACCTTCCGCGACCGGAAGGACGGCTGCGTGAAAGTCGTGCTCACGCCTTGATAGTAGGTGCTAGTCCCCGGATACGTTCGGAGGATCACGGTCGCGGACCTTGGCGCGGCGGCGCAAAATGTTGCGCGTCACCGCGTCGACGCGCAAGGCGAAGAGCAGGGCGACGAGCAGGAATGTGGCGCCGATGAACCAGGGAGCGAATCCGACAAGAGCGCCCACAGCCAACCAGACCACGCAGAGGGCCAATCCGAGTATTGCCAGTCCGGTAGTCATTCTGCCCGATAGTGGTTGTCCGTTGCGGAAACAGGAGACCGCCGCCGTCACGTTCTACACGCCATGAGGCTTACTCCAATTCTTTTCAATTGGGACGCGAAATCTCGCGAAATCCCCTCTTTCATGCGTTCATATTCGCGGAATACGAGCAAAATCGCTCACTTATTAAAACCTCAGGTTGTATTTTCCGCACCCTAGTAGGCGCGCCCCTCAGACATGGGTGGCGTGTCCGGGCGTGACAAGAAGAAGCTCGGCAGAGCCGCGCAAGCGCGTAAATAAGGCCGGGTCGGCGCCGGTCATCCAGACCTGGCCGCCAAGCGCCTGAAGTTCCTCGTAGAGCGCTTCACGGCGCTTCACGTCGAAATGCGCGGCAATCTCGTCGAGAAGAAGAATCGGCGCATGTCCGGTCATGGCGCCGATCAGCTTCGCATGCGCCAGGGTCAGCCCCATCAATAGGGCTTTCTGCTCGCCCGTCGAACAGGCCCGCGCCGCCTCGTTTTTCGGGCCGTGACGCACGACGAGATCGCTCGCCTGTGGCCCAATTAACGTTCGTCCAGCGGCGGCGTCGCGGCGGCGGGACGTGGCGAGTTCGCCGCGGTACCATTCCTCCACCGCAAGCGCGGGCTCGGTCGCCAGCCGCCGCTCCAGCTCGCCTTCGATCGTCACGTCCGCCCAGGGAAACGGCGAGGCGTCACTGCGTCCTGCGGCGATCAGCGTGACGAGCCGCGAAACAGTCTCGCGTCGAGCGGCCGCCACGGCGACGCCGAGCGCGGCGATCTCCTGCTCGGCGGCGTCGAGCCAGCGCCGGTCGGCGACGCCTTCTTCGAGAAGCCGATTTCGGTTGCGCAGCGCCCGCTCCAGCCTGTTGGCGCGCGCGCCATGCTCGGCGTCGACGCCGAGCGCCAGCCGATCCAGAAAGCGCCGTCTTTCACCCGCCGCGCCAGAAAATAGTCCATCCATGGCCGGCGTGAGCCAGAGCGCCCGCACATGATCGGCGAAAGCCCGCGCAGAACTCGCCGGGACGCGGTCAACGCGAAAAAGCCGCTCGCCCGACGGCGACAGACCGTGGCCGAGCTGCGTCGTAACGCCGTCGGTCTCAACTTCGATCGAGACGGCGAAGCCGCCGGCCCCGCCACGCCTCGCGCATTCGGCGAGTTCCGCGCGACGCAGGCCGCGGCCGGGCGAGAACAATGACAGCGCTTCGAGCAGATTGGTCTTGCCCGCGCCATTCTCCCCGAAGAGCGCAATGATCGTCGACTCAAAACGGCAATCGAGCGCCGCATAGGAGCGAAAGTCGTTGAGCGTCAGCCGTCGCACGCGCGGCGCGCTCTTCGGCGCGAGGGTCATTAGTACGCCGTCGCGTCAAAGCGACGCGGGGCCTCCGCGTGCGCGATCATGGCGCGCGGGAAACGCGGCGTCCCGGCGAGAGGATGGCGTAGCTGTGGGGTCCGGTGAAGGACGTCATAATGGCCTCGATCAAGGGCTCGTCGGACCCTTCGGCGGTGGACCAATCGACCGTGAAACTGGCGCCCGTGCCGCCGCGAACGTCGTCTTGCGCAATCAACACCTGCAATGAGGCGTATGGCTTCAGATAGATGGGCTCATTCAGATAGCTCTCGATCAACTGACCCGAGCCGTTGCGGTATTCGATCTTTTCGATCGCGAGTACATTCGTCGCCGAGGCGTTGTGTATCGAGAGCGCGCCGGAGAAGTTCAGCCGCGTCACGCCGCCTTGCCCGATGAGCGTCGAATGCAGCGGAATGAGCGTGCGCCCGCGGAGGGCGAGTTTCTCCGCTGGAGCAGATGTCGTGGCGTCGGGACTGACGATGACGGGCTGAGCCGACGGCAGCGGCGACCGCGCCGCGCACGCCGTGACGAAAGCGCTCACGACGAGCGCGAGCGCAAGAACACGCGGGGCAAGAACACGCGGGGCAAGAACACGCGGGGCAAGGCTAAGCGGCATTGCGCACACCTTTTCCTTTCGACTCAGCATATGTGGCGTCGGCGCACACTAGCATCGCGCTGCGAAAGATCTAATCGAATGTCATTCGCCGTGGAGGCCGACCGTTGGGCATGCGCGACGCGGCGTCGCATCGAGGCCTAGCGTGTTTCGGTAATCTTGAGGCCAGCGAAGCGCGTTTGACCGGGGGGGTCAGTGCTTGTCGAACGGGCCCCGGGAAAGCGTCGCGCGCGACCTTATCGCAGAGCGGCGAATGTTGGCGCAAGCGTCCCGCGAGCGGAAAAGCTTTCCCGATCGGATGAGCGAAGTCGTTTGGCCTTACGCATAAAATCTGTATTCTCCGCCTGCGGCGATCGGAGTTTATTCAGTGACGGGCGTGGGTTGTGCGCGGAGCCTAGCGGCTAAGCGCGTCTTGCTGATCGTCGGCGGGGGGATCGCCGCCTATAAGTCGCTTGATCTCGTGCGGCGCCTACGGGCGCGCGGCGCGCTGGTGCGCGTCGTCATGACGGCGGCGGCCAAGGAGTTCGTGACGCCGCTCGCCTTCGTCAGCCTGGCGAACGAAAAAGTCTACGACGATCTCTTCTCCGCAACCGACGAGCAAGAGATGGGACATATCCAGCTGTCGCGAAACGCCGACCTTCTCGTCGTCGCGCCCGCGACGGCGCATATTCTCGCGCGCGCGGCCCGCGGTCTCTGCGACGATCTTGCGACCACTCTGCTGCTCGCAACTGACAAGCGCGTGCTTTATGCGCCGGCGATGAACGTGCGTATGTGGCTTCATCCCGCCACGCAGCGCAACGTCTCGACGCTGCACGGCGACGGCGCCTGGTTCGTCGGCCCAAACATCGGCGACATGGCTTGCGGGGAATACGGACCTGGGCGCATGAGCGAGCCGCTGGAGATCGTCCAAGCGATCGAGACCGCGCTGAACCAGGACACAAGGCTGCCCGCGCCCGAAGGCCTATCGACGCGCGGCGGCGCGCTCGACGGGCTGCATGTCGTCGTGACCTCCGGCCCCACGCATGAGCCGATTGATCCGGTCCGCTACATCGCCAATCGCTCGTCGGGACGGCAGGGACACGCCATTGCGGCGGCGGCGGCGCGCGCAGGGGCGCGCGTGACCTTGATCTCAGGGCCGGTCGCCCTCTCAGATCCGCCCGGCTGTGAGACCATCCATATAGAGAGTGCGCGAGACATGCTGGCGGCCGCGAACGCGGCGCTTCCGGCGGATATATTCGTCGCCGCAGCGGCTGTCGCCGATTGGCGCGCGGAGCCGGCGATCGACAAAATCAAGAAAGGCGATCAGGGCGCGCCGAGTCTGTCGCTTGTCGAGAATCCCGATGTTCTAGCGAGCGTCTCACGCGGACCGAACCGTCCTCGCTTGGTCGTCGGCTTTGCGGCGGAAACGCGCGACCTTGATAAAAATGCGCAGGAAAAGCTCGCCCGTAAGGGATGTGATCTCATCGTCGCCAACGACGTCAGCGAGGGAACCGGCGTATTTGGCGGGGACATGAACCAGGCCCATCTCGTCTCGCGCGCGGGCGTTGAAGATTGGCCGCGTCTTCGCAAGGAAGAGCTCGCCGAGCGGCTCGTGGCGCGCCTCGCGCAAATGATCGACGGCGAAGCGTCATGAAAGTCGCGATCCGCCGACTGCCGAACGCCGAAGGTCTGCCATTTCCGGCTTACGCCAGCGAAGGCGCAGCGGGCCTTGATCTCCACGCGGCGCTGGCGCCGGGCCAAAAGCTGGTGCTGGAGCCGGGCGCCCGCGATCTCATCCCCACAGGGCTCTCGATCGCGCTGCCTCAAGGCTTTGAGGGACAGGTTCGCCCGCGATCGGGCCTCGCCGCAGAGCACGGAGTCACCGTGCTCAACGCACCGGGCACCATCGACAGGGACTATCGCGGCGAGATCAAGACGCTGCTGATCAATCTCGGGGGGCAGCCCTTTGAGATCGTTCGCGGCATGCGCATCGCGCAGCTCGTGATCGCCCCGGTCACGCATGTGACGCTGGAGGAGGTCGATGATCTCGACGCGACGACGCGCGGCGCCGGCGGCTTCGGATCGACGGGCCTCACCGGAGAAGGCGCGTGATGAAGCTCCTGCCGCGCGCCGCTCGTTTCGCGCTCATGGCGACGCTCGACGTGGCGCTTCATGCGCGGGGACGTCCTGTATCTTCCAAGCAGCTCGCCGCGCGTCACGATCTCCCTCCGCGGCGATTGGAGACGATCCTGCAGGCCTTGGTGAGGGCGGGGATTCTCAAGAGCGTCAGAGGGCCAGCGGGGGGCTATGCGCTGGCGCGCGAGAGGCGCCGTCTTTCAGTCGGCGAGATCGTTCGCGTCGCCTTGCGCGCTGAAGAGGAGGCGCCGGACGTGGCGCCGCCGCTGCTCTCGGCGGTGCTGGAGCCCATCATCGCTGAAGCGGAAGAGAGCGCGCTCCGTCAATTGGACGACGTGACGCTCGACGATCTGCACGCCCGCGCCGTCACGCTTGGTTTTGGAGAAAGGCCGGACGCGAGCGGCGATTTTGAGATATGAAGCGCGCGAGCCGGCGAAGTCGTTGGAGGAGGCGCGCATGACTTATGACACGATCGCAGTCGAGACGCAGGGCCGAGTCGGACTGATCCGTCTCAACCGGCCTGAAGCGCTCAACGCGCTGAACGCGCAGCTCATCGCCGAGCTCGACGCCGCGCTCGCAGATTTTGAATCGAACGACGGCGTCGGCTGCGTCGTTCTCACGGGTTCCGAGAAGGCCTTCGCCGCTGGCGCAGACATCAAAGAGATGCGCGACAAGGGCTTCGTCGACGCCTTTCTAGACGATTTCATCGGCCGGTGGGACGTCGTGGCGCGGGCGCGCAAGCCCATCATCGCCGCGGTCGCGGGCTTCGCGCTGGGCGGCGGCTGCGAAATTGCGATGATGTGCGACTTCATTCTCGCGGCGGACACGGCGGTATTCGGCCAGCCGGAAATCAAGCTCGGCGTGATCCCCGGCGCCGGCGGCACGCAGCGGCTGACCCGCGCCGTCGGCAAGGCCAAGGCGATGGATCTCATACTGACAGGTCGGATGATGGGCGCCGAGGAGGCCGAGCGCGCCGGCCTCGTCGCACGGGTTATCCCGGCCGCCGATCTTCTCGCCGAGGCGACCAAGACGGCGGCGACGATCGCGTCGATGTCGCTTCCTGCTGTGCTCATGGCCAAGGAGGCGGTCAATCGCGCTTTTGAATCGACGCTCGCGGAGGGAATTCGGCACGAGCGAGGGCTTTTCTATTCGCTTTTCGCCACCGGCGATCAAAAGGAAGGCATGAACGCCTTCGTTGAAAAGCGGAAGCCGGCCTTCACCAACCGATAGGCCGCCATTGACGAAAGGCGGCCGCCGCGCTTATAAACCACGCCACTTGGCCGCGATTTCGCGGCCGCTTGGTTTTTGGGCGGCGCATCGCCGTCACTTTCAAGGACACGCAAAGCATGGCCAATACGAGTTCGGCCAAGAAGGCCGTTCGCAAGATCGCCCGCCGCACGTCGGTCAATCGGGCGCGTCGCAGCCGCATGCGCACTTTCGTGCGCAAGGTCGAGGAGGCGATCGCCTCGGGTGACGCCTCGGTGGCGGCGGACGCGCTGCAAAATGCTGTGCCGATCGTGATGCGCGCCGCGCAGCGCGGCGTCATTCATAAGAATACGGCCTCGCGAAAGGTTTCGCGACTGACCGCGCGCGTGAAGGCGCTTGCCGCACAGGCATAGAGAATTCGTCGCGCCTATGGACGCAATATTCTGGAGCCCGGCGAGAGCCGGGCTTTTTTATTGCGCGGGACGGCGACGGCAATTCGTCGCATGAAACGGAGATGACACGGTCAGGAATTTTTTTCGCAGCAATAATTCGTGATCATTCAAAATTCTCCCGATTCAATCTCTTGCAATCAAGCTGTCACGAACGGGAAAAGCTGCGGCACTTGACACCACTCTCGGCGCTTCTCCGGCGCGCCGCTAGCGCGCGGCGGTCTCCCCGACGCGCATGTCACCCGCGGATTTTTAAGGGCGGCGAATCATCGGCTTATCGCCGAAGACGAAGAAACTTCACGGCGCCACGCGACAAAAGCCCAATCATTATGACAGATTTAATCGCGAGCGTCGTTGCGCGTGATGGCGCTGACGTGTAGCTTTGAAGGGTCGAACGAAAGTCGGTCGGCGTCGGTTTTTAATGGGCGCGCAATAGTGAGGGGAACGGCCTGCGTTCCCCGGCGCGGATGGGCCCACAGAGCAAGACGCATTGCCGCCTTCCAGCCGTTCGGCTTGAAAACTCAAGTGATAGTTCGCAAGGGCGTAGAGTAGTCCGTTTCCTGCGACGCGCATCAATCCGGGATTCTCGCTGATCCCGGACGAGGGGAGGCTTTGCCATGGCGAAGGGGCGGTTGGCCGAGACAGTCGAGGGAGCGCGCAGCGTCAACGATCGCATCAGTGTGCGGTCGTTCGCAGCGCCGTGCGGCGTCTGTTTCACGCAGGAGGCCAACGTCGGCAGATGCGCGCGGCTCGCGATTGGGCCGCCTCCAAGAGTGTGATTTAGCGCCGTTCGCGGCGGCAATTGCTCGATCCAACTAGGTTCCTTTCGATCAGCGCCAGCGGCGAGTTTCGCCGGGGGCTCCCTTTCTGGCGCTCGTTTCGGAAAAAAGGTCTGATATGTCCGATCATAGAGAACAATTGGCAGACGACGGAGTAACCGCTGAAGATCGCTCGAAATGGGACCGGGTCCGACACAGATTGAGGAGCGATCTCGGCGACGCGGTTTACAATTCCTGGTTCACGCGATTGGAGCTCGAGCGCATCGACGGCGGCGCGGTGCATCTGACGGTGCCCACCAAATTTTTGAAAAGCTGGGTGCAGTCGCACTATGCGCCGCGCATCAAGGCGCGCGTCGCGAGCGAATTCTCGAAAGTCGAGCGAGTCGTCATCGACGTACGTTCGCCTATGCGCAAAGCGCGCTCGCGCGAAGACGGCGCAGATCAGATCGAGTCCAGCGCGCCGCACTGCGTCGCGCGCGCCGTCGCAGCATTCGCGCCTGCTCTCGAAACGGCCAGCGAAGGCAATGCGCGCCGCGCCGCTCGCCCAATGACCTTGCGTCACGACTCCGACGCATTCGTCGGCTCGCCGCTCGATCGTCGGCTGTCCTTCTCGACCTTTCTCGTCGGACCGTCGAACCAGCTCGCCTATGCGGCCGCTTGCCGCGTTGCGGAGGCGCGCGCCGGCGATCTTCCGATGTTCAATCCGCTCTACGCCCATGCGGCGGTCGGGCTCGGCAAGACGCATCTCCTGCAGGCGCTCGCGCATGCGTCGAACGACAACCGCCGCCATACGATCTATCTGACGGCGGAACGCTTTATGAGCGGCTTCGTCTCGTCGTTGACCACGCATACATCGCTGGCGTTCAAGGAGAAGCTGCGCGGCATCGACGTGCTGATCATCGACGATGTTCAGTTTCTCCAAGGCAAATCAATTCAGCAGGAGTTCTGCCACACGCTGAATGCGCTGATCGACGCCGGCCGTCAGGTCGTCGTCGCCGCTGATCGGCCGCCGTCGGAACTCGACACGCTCGACGAGCGCGTGCTGTCGCGATTCAAGGGTGGGCTGTGCGTGGACATCGGCCCGCTGGACGAGTCCCTGCGCATCAAGATCCTCGCCGCGCGCATTGCATCGGCGAAGGAGTCGCAATCCAGTTTCCACGTGCCGCCGGAGGTCATCTCCTATGTCGCGCGGACGATCGCGACCAACGGCCGTGATCTTGAGGGCGCCGTCAATCGGCTTCTCGCCCACGCCACGCTGACGGGGGCGCCGCTGACCGTCGAGACCGCGGAATCGGCCATTCGCGATCTCGTGCGCACACAGGATCCCAAACGCGTCAAAATCGACGATATTCAGAAGCTCGTGGCGAGCCACTATAATATTTCACGCTCGGACATTCTGTCCTCCCGGCGCACCGCCAATGTGGTGCGGCCGCGACAGATCGCCATGTATCTCTCGAAGGTGCTGACGCTGCGCTCGCTGCCGGAGATTGGCCGCAGATTTGGCGGCCGCGATCACACAACCGTGCTGCACGCGGTGCGGAAGATCGAGGAACTCGCCTCCAAGGACAAAGGGCTTGCCGAAGTCATCGAACTTCTGAAGCGGATCTTGAGCGAGCAGTGACGGCGGCGCTCGGCTGGGGGTCACACGTAACGCGGCGACGCGCCAGCCCGTCTCATCGTCCAGTCTTCACCGTCGTCCACATTCTGGTGATCAGTTTCTGAACTGTCTGATCGGGCGCCGTGACCGTAAATAGGCGCCGCATCGTGAGGTCGTTTGGATAGACCGACGGATCATGGGCGACCGCCTTATCGATCAGCGGTCGCGACGGCGCGACGCCATTGGCGAAATTGGTGGCGATCGAATTGCGCGCGGCGATGTCCGGCCGAAGTAGATAGTCGATGAAGAGATAGGCTTCGTCGAGATGCCGCGCATCCTTTGGAATCGCGAGATTGTCCAGCGACAGGAGCGAACCCTCGGTTGGAATCACATAAGCGATATCGACGTCGGTTCCGGCTTCGCGGGCGCGATTGCGCGCTTGCAGACTGTCGCCCGACCAACCGATGGCGACGCAAATGTCGCCGTTCGCCAGCGCATTGATATATTCGGAGGAATGAAATTTCTTCACATAGCGGCGCAGATTTCCTAAGAGGCCGGCGGCGCGTGCAAGATCCTTCGGATTTTTTGAATTGGGATCGAGCTTCAGGTAGTTGAGCGCGATCGCGAACATGTCCTCCGGACTGTCGAGCATGTAGACGCCGCAGTCGGCGAGCTTCTTTAAATTTTCCGGCCGCAGGACCTGATCCCAGCTGGTGATCGGCTTGCCAAGCCGCTCCTGCACCTTCGCGACATCGTAAGCGACGCCCGTCGTGTACCACATGTAGTTGATGGCGTAGCGGTTGCCCGGATCGAAACGTGAAAGTCGAGAATCGATCTCGGGCCAGACGTTGCGCGCGTTGTCAAGCTTGCTTCTGTCGATCGGCTGCAGCACGCCCGCGGCGATCTGGCGCTGGAGGAACGTCGCCGACGGCACGACGACGTCGTAGCCGGTGTCGCCGGCGAGAAGCCGCGCCTCGAGCATCTCGTTCGAGTCATATGTGTCGTAGATGACTTTGATTCCGGTCTCTCGGGTGAAGTCCTCGAGAACGCTTGGATCGATGTAATCGCTCCAATTAAAAATGTTGACGACGCGCTCAGCGCCCAGGACGGGCGATGTTGCGGCGACGAGCGTGAGGAGGCATGCGAGAAGAAGCCGTTTCATGCGACAAGCCGTGTAGCGGATCAATGGGGCGAACCTATCATGGTTGCGCGCGCTTTGGCGACGCGCCATGCTGGGTGGAGCGGGCGATACGCCAGCGGAGATACTATGACCGCGATCCTCGTAGAAGGCGCGACGGCGCTCGAAAACCGCGCCGACGTGACCAAATGCGTCGCCCGCGGCGCCCGCCGCTACCTGAGGGCCTGCGGATTTTCGGTCGTTTGCGAGGCTCCCCTGCCGAACG
>JALHNR010000067.1 GCA_022843525.1 Methylocystis sp.
AACGCAGTTTTACGGATTCGCCGCGCAGCAAAGCTTCGCTGATCTCGTCAAATGTAGCGTCCAGGATTTTTCGCGCTTCGGCGCGGGACAGGGTCGGGCAGCAGCCATAGACGGCCTCTCGCAGCGCCGCCCGCGTCAAGGTGCTGCCAGGAGCGGTTCTCCTTACCATGCGAAAAGAGCGCCCAATGATCGTTCTGTCGGGACTGGGCTGAACACAACTCCCCCTCGAAGCTTCTGGCAATCGCAACATGGCAATAAATGGGCGCGGCGCCCGTGGCCGCATAGTACGCATAAACAACCGATTTGCAAGGGCGATCACGTGTTCTACGCCCCGACGAAACGGCGGGACGCTGACCTGCGGGCAGGCGATGGCGGAACCCTTAAACCGCCAGTTTCACCTTGTGTTGCGCCACCGGGATCATGGCGCGAATTTTACGAATGCGGTCGACGTCCACATAGGACGATACGAGCCCCGGCCCTTCGGAAGCCTTCGCGACGACTTGACCCCAGGGATCGGCGATCAGAGAATTGCCGTATGTGAAGCGCGTCTCATGCCCGGCCTTGTGCGCGCCCGTCTGCGCCGGCGCGCAGAGATAGGCCTGCATCTCAATCGCGCGCGCGCGGCACAGCACTTCCCAGTGGTCCTTGCCGGTCACCAGCGTGAACGCCGCCGGCAGCGCGACGATATCCGCGCCCTGATCCGCGAGCGCCTGGAAGAGATATGAAAATCGAAGGTCGTAGCAGATCGCGCAGCCGACAGTGACGCCCTCGCAATCATAGGTGACGACGGCGTCGCCGGGCTTGAACGCGGCGCTCTCGTGATATTTCGCCCCGTCCGGCGCCGTGATGTCGAACATGTGGATCTTGCGGTAGCGCGCCACCTCCTTGCCCTCGCGATTGAAGGCGACGCTGGTGTTGTGCAACCGCTCCTCGCCAGGCGCTTTTTCAAGAATGGACCCGGCGTGTATGAAGACCTTGTGCTCTCGCGCGAGCGCCTGGCACATTTCATAAGCGGGGCCGCCCGGAAGCTCCTCGGCGGCGGCCATCTTCTCGGCGCGCGAGCCGCCGATGAAATCGAAGACCTCAGGCAGACAAATCCAGTCGGGACGCTCCTGAACCACGGCGCGCTCGATCAAAGCGCGGGCGTTGGCGAGGTTCAAGGCCTTATCGCCAACGGAATTCATCTGAACCAGAGTAACCTTCATCGACCGCCCGATTGTTCGCCGTTGCTCCCGCGACCCTCAGTCGCATCCTAACGAATAGCGCCGCTCTCTCATTATACGTCGCTGGCGCCGAAGGTATAGGTCGAATCGCGTTTAGCGCGACAACGTCGCCGATCGGTTGAGATCGCGAAAGCCGGCGCGCAACGCTGCAATGCAAAATTCCACCATTTGCGCGCTCGTCGGCGTCGGGCGATCGGCGCATTCCACCATCAGCCTCGGATGGCAGTAGCGAATACAGGCGGCGTGCACCAGCCGCGCCGCGAGCTGCGCATCGCCCTCAGCAAATTCGCCGCTTTCCATGCCAGAACGAATGACGTCCTCGAGCGCAGCGTCAATTCGGTCGATGTGATCCGAGATGATCGGCCAATTCTCGTCGAGCGCCGCTTCCACCATGTCGTGCAGCTTGCGGTCGGCGACGTAGCGCTCGGCGTTCATCGCCTCATTGGACAGGATGAGCGTGCGTAGTCGCTGCTCCGCCGAACCAGGCCCATGCGCGATGCCCTGCGCCGATTGCTCGACTTCGTTCATCAGGTGGCGGGCGACGGCGGCGTTGATTTCCGATTTGGCGCCAAAGAAGCGATAAACGTTGGCCGGCGACATCCGCAATTCGCGGGCGATATCGGCGACCGTGGTCTTTTGGAAGCCGATCTCGCGAAAGAGCCGCTCTGCGGTCGCGATGATTCTCGCGCGCTGCTCGGTCTCGCGCGGGTTCTGCGCGCTTGCTCCCATCACGCTCATTCGGCCGCTCCCCTCGCCAGCGCGTCGGCCAGAGTCTGGACTCGCGCGCCTTTGGCTTCGGCCAATCCCTCGCCAAGATGACGGCGGAACCATGTCGCGTAAAGCGCCGGCAGGAACAGAACGGTGAGAAACGTCGCGACAAAAAGCCCGCCCATAATGGTCAGCGCCATCGGCCCCCAGAAGGCGGAGCCCGACAGCGGAATCATGGCGAGAATCGCCGCGAGCGCGGTCAGCGCGACGGGGCGCACCCTACGAATCGTCGCGCCGATGATCGCCTCACGATATTTCTCGCCGCGTTCGAGATCTTGTCGCACCTGATCGACGAGAATGATCGAATTGCGCATGTCCATGCCCGAGAGCGCGATGAGGCCAAGCAGCGCGACGAAGCCGAACGGCGCGTGAGCGACATTGAGCGCGAGCGAGGCGCCGATGACGCCGAGCGGCGCGCTCACCATCACGAGCGCGACGCGCGTGAAGTTCTGCAGCTGGAACATGACGATCGTCAGCATGACCAGGCCGACGAGCGGAAAAACCGCAAAGATCGACGCGTTGCCCTTCTTCGATTCTTCGATCGCGCCGCCAATCTCGATGCGATAGCCCGGCGGAAGATGTTCGCGAATCTGCGCAAGCCGCGGCCAGATGCGCGTCGTCGCGTCAGGCGCCTGCACGCCGTCCTTGACGCCGGAGCGCACCGTGATGCTCATGTCGCGATTGCGCCGCCAAAATATCGGCTCTTCGTGGTCGTAGACGATCTTCGCGACCTGCGAGACCGTCACCGCTTTGCCGTCGCGCGCATAAATCACCATGTCGCCGATCCTCGAGAGATCGCCGCGCTCCTGAGGAATGGCGCGCGCGACCACTTCGACCTGATCGATCCCGTCGCGCAATGTCGTGATCGTCACGCCGGAAATCGCCAGACGCAGCCTGTTCGATACGTCCTGCGGCGTCAGCCCGAGGAGCCGCGCGCGATCCTGGTCGATGACCAATCGCACGCGCGGCGTCTGCTCGTTCCAATTAAGATGCGGATCGTCGACGCCCGCGTCGCCGCGCATCACGTCGCGGACCTTATAGGCGATGGCGCGGACGGTCGCGGGATCGGAGCCGACCACGCGAAACTGCACGGGAAATCCTACCGGCGGCCCGTAATAGAAGCGATCGACGCGGGCGCGCGCCTGCGGCAAAGCGCCGTTGGCGATGGCGGTCTCCAGCTTCTTCTTCAAGCGCTCGCGCGCCGCGATGTCCTTGGCGACGATGACGATCTCGGAATAGGCTTCGTTCGGGAGCTGCGGATTGAGGCCGAGCCAGAACCGTGGCGGGCCCTGTCCGACATAGCTCGTGTAGAGCGCCGCGTCGGGGTCGTCCTTGAGAAGCGCCTCGGCCTGTTTCGCGGCCTCGAGCGACGCGCCGATCGACGAACCTTCGGGAAGGCGCAACTGGAGGAAGAGCTCCAGGCGCTCCGCATAGGGGAAGAACTGCTTCGGCACGACGTAGAAGCCGAAGACAGCGAGCGCGAAAACGCCGATCACGCCGGCGATCACAACGCCGCGATAGTCGACCGCCCAGGTGACGACGGCGCGGAGCCAGCGATAAAACGGCGTCCGATAGATCTCCTCCGGATCGCGATGCGGATGCAGCTTGGCGAAATCGGGAAGAAGCTTCACGCCGAGATAGGGCGTGAACATCACCGCGACGAACCATGAGGCGATCAGCGCGACGAGCAATACCCAGAACATCGAACCCGTATATTCGCCGACTCCGGAATTGGCGAAGCCGACAGGCAGAAATCCCGCGGCGGTCACGAGCGTGCCGGTCAGCATCGGAAAGGCCGTCGAGTCCCAGGCGAAGGTCGCAGCTTTGATCCGATTGAAGCCCTGCTCCATCTTCACCATCATCATCTCGACGGCGATGATCGCATCATCGACGAGAAGGCCGAGCGCAATGATCAGCGCGCCAAGCGAGATGCGCTGGAGATCGATGCCGAGCGGCCCCATGAAGATGAAAACGATGGCGAGCACCAAAGGCACGGAGAGCGCGACGACGATGCCGGTCCGAAAGCCGAGCGAGAGAAAGCTTACGCCGAGCACGATCACCAGAGCCTCGAGGAACGACCGCGTGAATTCGCCGATCGCCTCCTCGACGACCTTCGGCTGATCGGCGATCTGATCGATATCAACGCCAACCGGCGTCTTGCCGCGTATCTCCTCGACCGCTGCGCCGACGTTCTCGCCGAATTTGAGGACGTTGGCGCCCTTTCCCATAACGACGCCGACGACGATCGTCGGCTGGCCCTTAAAGCGCGCGAGAAAACTCGGCGGGTCTTCGAAGCCGGCGTAGACATTGGCGATGTCGCCGAGGCGGATCACCTTGCCGTTCGCTTCGATGGGTATCGCGGCGATGGCGTCCGCGCCTTTAAGATCGCTCGTCACCTGAACCCGCACGCGGTTCGACGAGGTCTCGAACACGCCGGCGTCATTGATGGCGTTCTGCTTGGAGAGCGAATCGAAGACGGCCTGAGGCTGGATCGCCAGGCTCGCGAGCTTCGCCTCGCTGAATTCGACAAAGATGCGGCGTCCCTGATCGCCATAGACGTCGACTTTGATCACGTCCTGCACGGCGAGCAGCCGTTGGCGCAGCGTCTGGACCACCTTGTCGAGGACATGATAGTCGGCGCCGTCGCCGGTCACCGCATACATCACCGTGTCGACGTCGCCATATTCGTCGTTCACTTGCGGGCCGCGCACGCCGGCGGGCAGCGTCGGCGCGATGTCGTCGAGCTTCTTGCGCAACTGATAAAAGAGCTGCGGCACGTCCTTTGGCGGCGTCGTGTCCTTGAAGGTCACCTGCATCGCCAGAAAGCCGGGCTTGGTGTAGCTCTCGATCTTGTCGAGGAAGGGCAGCTCCTGAAGCTTCTTCTCCATCAGATCCGCGACCTGATCGCGTATCTCGGTGGCTGTCGCGCCTGGCCAGGAGGCCGTCACGACGGCGACCTTGATGGTGAACGACGGATCCTCGGCGCGTCCCAGCCGCATGTAGGAATAGACGCCGGTCAGACTGATGGCGATCATCAGAAACAGCATCAGCGTCGGCCGTTGAACGGCCCAGCGCGAAAGGTTTACGCCAGCCATCGCCGGGCCCTCAAAGCGATTGCCGCGAGATCACGCGGACTTTTGTGTTGGGATCGAGCTTGTGGACGCCGAGAACGACGATGTTGTCGCCGTCCTTGACGCCGCCGGCGACGAGCGCGGCGTCGGCTTCGAGGCGCACCAATGTCACCGGAACGAGCTGCAAGTTCCCCTCGCCGTCGACCTTCCAGAGGGAAGGGCCTGTCCCCTGATTGTAGATCGCCGAGAGCGGCACGCTGACGACGGGCTGCGCATCCGAAGCGGTAATGTGCAGCGTGGCGCTCATGCCGAGCGCGACGGCGGCATCCGGATTGAGGATGGAGAAGCGCGCCGCGAAAGTGCGCGTGACCGGATCGGCGGCGGGGCTCAGTTCGCGCAGCTTGGCGCGATAGACCGCGCCGGGCTTCGACCAGAGCGTCAAGGTCGCCTCGCCCTTTCCGGCGGCGGCGGCGAACGCCTCGGGCAAGGCGACGGCGGCTTCCAATTCGCCGGCATGGGCGATGCGCACCGCAGGCTGCCCCGCCGCGACCACTTGCCCGGGATCGACGAGCGTTTGCGTGACGACGCCGTCCGCGCCGGCGCGCAGCGTGGCGTAGTCCAGCGCGTTGCGGGAGAGTTCGACCGCGCGTTCGGCCCGTCGGAACCGCCCGCGCGCTTCCTCGCCGCCGGCGCGCGCGCGGTCGAGCGCCGCCTGGGCGGTCCAGCCCTTGGCGCGCAGTTCGGCGGCGCGCCTTTCATCGGCGACGGCCTGAGTTTGCGCCACCCGCGCCGCGGCGAATTCGGCGTCGGACTGCTCCTTCTGCAGCCGCAGATCCTGCTCGTCGAGCGCCGCGATCGGGTCGCCAGCCTTCACCCGCTGACCAACTTCGACAAAGCGTTTGACCACCTTCCCGGCGACGCGAAAACCTTGATCGGACTCCACCCGGGGACGAATGGTGGCGACAAATTCGCGCGCTTGCGACTGCGCGGCATAGCGCGCCGGCGCGACGAGCACCGGCCGCTCGGAGCGCTCGCTCTCTTCGGCGGACCGCTCGGCCTTGCCGTCGCAGCCGGCGAGCGCCACGGTCAGAACTGCGGCGAGCGCATAAAGACCCAAGCGATAGCTGAGCATTGAACTCCGTCCATTTGACGCCAGAGCCGCGTCGAGTTCCTTCTGACGATTTTCAATAATCGTCAGTCGTCAGCAATTGGTCAACAGGAAAGACAAATTTTGTTAAATCGACATCGTGCTCGAAGCGCTGGCTAAACCGGCCCGGTCGCGACGGAACGCGCCCCGGCGCAGCCCGGACGCCTTGTCGCACGGAAATGATTCTTCTATATGCGGCCTGCTCTTGCGGCCGGGTGAGCGCAACACAATCTTGGGAGAGCTAAGCGTGGAGGATCGCGCGGCGGGCTCATGGCGAGCCGCCGTCCTTCGCCTTTTGAACCGGACCGCTTCGGGGTCCGGCGTTCACCAGCGAAAGGAAACGATATGGGCAAAATTATCGGCATCGACCTCGGCACGACCAATTCCTGCGTGGCCGTCATGGAAGGGTCGAGCCCCAAGGTGATTGAAAACGCCGAAGGCGCTCGGACGACGCCTTCGATTGTCGCCTTTACCGATGACGGCGAGCGCCTCGTCGGCCAACCCGCCAAACGTCAGGCGGTGACGAATCCCGATAAGACCTTCTTCGCCATCAAGCGGCTGATCGGCCGCACCTATGACGACCCGATGACCAAGAAGGACATGGGTCTCGTCCCCTACAAGATCGTCAAGGCGAATAATGGCGACGCCTGGGTCGAGGCTTCGGGCAAGCAATATTCGCCCTCGCAGATTTCCGCCTTCATTCTGCAAAAGATGAAGGAGACGGCCGAGGCCTTTCTCGGCCAGACGGTCACCCAAGCCGTCATCACCGTTCCCGCCTACTTCAACGACGCTCAGCGCCAGGCCACCAAGGACGCCGGCAAGATCGCCGGTCTCGAAGTTCTGCGCATCATCAACGAGCCCACGGCGGCGGCGCTCGCCTATGGCCTCGATAAGAAGCAGTCGGGCACGATCGCCGTTTATGACCTCGGCGGCGGCACGTTCGACGTGTCGATTCTGGAGATCGGCGACGGCGTCTTCGAGGTGAAGTCGACGAACGGCGACACGTTCCTCGGCGGCGAAGACTTCGACATGCGCCTCGTCGAATATCTCGCGAGCGAGTTCAAGAAAGAGCAGGGCATCGACCTCACGAAGGACAAGCTCGCTCTGCAGCGCCTCAAGGAGGCCGCCGAAAAGGCCAAGATCGAACTCTCGTCGGCGACGCAGACCGAAATCAACCTGCCTTACATCACCGCCGACGCCACCGGGCCCAAGCATCTGACGCTGAAGCTCACGCGCGCGAAATTCGAAGCGCTCGTCGACGATCTTATTCAACGCACGGTGGAGCCCTGCCGGAAGGCGTTGAAGGACGCCGGACTGTCGGCGGCTGACATCGGCGAAGTGGTGCTTGTGGGCGGCATGACCCGTATGCCCAAAGTGCAGGAGGTCGTGAAGCAGTTCTTCGGCAAGGAGCCGCACAAGGGCGTCAACCCTGACGAAGTCGTCGCCATCGGCGCCGCGGTGCAGGCGGGCGTGCTGCAGGGCGACGTGAAGGACGTGCTGCTGCTCGACGTGACGCCGCTGTCGTTGGGCATCGAGACGCTCGGCGGCGTGTTCACGCGCCTCATCGACAGAAACACGACGATCCCCACCAAGAAGAGCCAGGTGTTCTCGACGGCCGAAGACAATCAGACCGCCGTCACCATCCGGGTCTTCCAGGGCGAACGCGAAATGGCTGCGAACAATAAGCTGCTCGGCCAGTTCGACCTCGTCGGCATTCCGCCGGCGCCGCGCGGCATGCCGCAAGTGGAAGTGACCTTCGACATCGACGCGAACGGCATCGTCAACGTCACGGCGAAAGACAAGGCGACGAACAAGGAACAGCAGATCCGCATCCAGGCGTCTGGCGGCCTCAGCGACTCCGACATCGACAAAATGGTGAAGGACGCCGAGGAGCACGCCGCGGAAGACAAGATCCGCCGCGAACTCGTCGACGCCAAGAACCATGGCGAGGCCGCGGTCCACGCTGCGGAGAAATCCGTCGCCGAATTCGGCGATAAGGTTTCGGCCGCGGATAAGAGCGCCATCGAAGCCGCCATCGCCGCGCTGAAGAGCGCCGTCGAGGGCGACGAGGCCGACGCGATCAAGGCCAGGACCAACGAGTTGAGTCAGGCCTCGATGAAGCTCGGCGAGGCGATGTATAAGGCGCAGCAGGCGGACGCTTCAGGGACTGGCGCGTCCGAGGAGGCGCCCAAGGACGACGTGATCGACGCGGAGTTCAAGGACGTCGGCGACGACAAGAAGTAAGCCGGGACTGGCCATAGCCGCTTCGATGCGGTAGCGAAACGGGAACCCGGCGCGAATACGCCGGGTTCCCTTGCGTTCATGTGATCGCGGGCAGGCCCGCCGCGCACCATCAGAAATCCAGCATGTCCAAACGCGACTATTACGAAGTTCTGGGCGTCAGCCGCACAGTCACGGAAGTCGAATTGAAGATCGCCTTCCGTAAGGCGGCGATGCAGTGCCATCCCGATCGGCACCCGGGCGACAAGCAGGCGGAAGCGCGTTTCAAGGAATTGAACGAAGCCTATCAGTGCCTGTGCGACCAGCAGAAGCGCGCGGCCTATGACCGTTTCGGCCATGCCGCCTTCGATCAGGGTGGCGGCTTCGGCGCCGGCGAGGGCTTCGGCTCCTCCATGGCCGACATTTTCGAGGATCTGTTCGGCGACGTCATGGGGCGACGCAGTCGCTCGGGCGGCCGCGAGCGGGGCTCGGATCTGCGCTACAACATGGAGATCACCCTCGACGAGGCCTATCACGGGAAGGCCGCCTCGCTGAAAATCCCCACCTCGGCGACCTGCGAGCCCTGCGCGGGAACGGGCGCGAAAAAAGGCTCGAAGCCGAAGACCTGCGCGACCTGCGGCGGCATGGGACGGGTGCGCGCCCAGCAGGGCTTTTTCGCGATCGAGCGCACCTGTCCGACCTGCCAGGGGCGCGGCGAGACGATTGAGAATCCATGCCCCGCTTGCGCCGGCGCCGGCCGCAAGACGATCGAACGCTCGCTGTCCGTCAATGTGCCGCCGGGCGTTGAGGACGGCACGCGCATCAGGCTCGCCGGCGAAGGCGAGGCGGGACTGCGGGGCGGTCCGTCCGGCGACCTCTACATTTTCCTCTCGGTGAAGCCGCATCCGTTCTTCCAGCGCGATGGGGCGGATCTCTATTGCCGCGTGCCGATCTCGATGGTGCGTGCGGCGCTCGGCGGCGAGATCACGGTCCATGCGCTCGACGGCTCCGAGGTGACGCTCAAAATTCCCGAGGGCGCGCAGTCCGGACGCCAGCTCAAGGCCAAGGGCAAGGGCATGCCGGTGCTGCGCGGGCGCGACCAAGGCGACCTGCATGTGCAGATCAGCGTCGAGACGCCGCAAAAGCTGACCAAGCGCCAGAAGGAGCTCCTAGCCGAATTCGAGGAGGAGTCCTCGCATGACACCCATCCGGAAGAGACAGGCTTTTTCGCGCGGATGAAGGATCTGTTCGGCGGTTAGGCGGCAGAGTCTGTGACGCCACGTTGTTTTTGACGCGCGGCTCTCCTATCATCCGCCCAACGGCCCTCCGATCGCGGGGGCCGTTTGCGCGTTTTATCGCGCCGGTCGGGAGGGGCGTCGTTGCCGCACAGAACGCACAAAGCCAGTGGGCGCGCGAGGCTCGTGGATAACGCGCGCTTCATCCGTCAGTGGATCGAAAACCCGCGCCTCATCGGCGCCGTTTCGCCCTCCGGACGGGCGCTGGCCAAGACGATGGCCGGCTTCGTCGAACTGGATCGAGAGGGCCATATCGTCGAACTCGGTCCCGGCACCGGGCCGGTGACTCAGGCGCTGCTCGCCCGCGGCATCGCGCCCGAGCGCCTCGTCCTCGTCGAATATGAGAGCCGCTTCTGCCATCTGCTCTCCGAACGTTTCCCTGGCGTCAACATCGTGCAAGGCGACGCCTATGGGCTCAAGGCGACCCTCGACGGCAAGGCGCCGGGGAAAATCGCCACCGTCGTCTCCAGCCTGCCGCTCCTGGTGCGCCCGGAGCGCGACCGCGTCGAACTGTTGAACCAGGCCTTCGAACTGATGGGCGACGAGGGGCTCTTCATCCAGTTCACTTACGGCTTGACCAAATCGCCGATGCCCATGCACGCCAATGGCGTCAATGGCGCCTATGTCGGCAAGGGATCGCCGCCGGTCGTGCTCAACATTCCGCCCGCGCGCGTCTGGCGCTATCGCAAAGCGGGTTACGCCGGCTTGGCCGGAAAGCGGAAGGCGTGAAGCCGCGGGACCGATTGATCGTCGCGCTGGACGTCGAAAGCGTCGACGACGCGCGGGCGATGGTCGCGGCGCTGGGCGAGACGGTCTCCTTCTTCAAGGTCGGCATGGAGCTCGCCTATGCGCCGGGCGGCTTCGATTTCGCGCGTGAACTGAAGGCGGCGGGCAAGCGCGTATTTCTCGATCTGAAGCTTCATGACATCGGCGTCACCGTGGAGCGCGCGACGCGGCAGATCGCCCGGCTCGGCGTCGACTTTCTCACCATCCACGCCTTCCCTCAGACGATGGCGGCGGCGCGCGAGGGCGCATCGGACGGCGCGCTCAAGCTCCTCGCCGTGACGGTGATGACGTCCTACGACGATGCGGATCTGAAAGAAGCGGGCTACGCCTGCGGCGTCGCCGAACTCGTCGCGCGCCGCGCTAGACAAGCGAGGGAGAAGGGCGTCGATGGCCTCATCCTGTCGCCGATGGAGCTTGCCGCCATAAGGCCGCTCGTGGGCTCGGACATGCTGCTGGTGACTCCGGGGGTGCGGCCGGAGGGCGCCGACGTCGGCGATCAGAAGCGCGTCATGACGCCGCGGCAAGCGGTCGCAGCCTCCGCGGACTATATCGTTGTCGGCCGGCCGATCACGCGGGCTGTCCATCCCGCCGCGGCGGCGGAAGCGGTGGTGGGCGAGATGGCCGTCGCCTGACCGGAGTTCGCGGCATGCCCTACGCCAGCAACGCCGACCTTCCGGAGAATCTCCAGCGCATCCTTCCCGAGCACGCGCAGGACATCTATCGCGAAGCCTTCAACCACGCCTTCGACGCGCATCGCGGCGACCCGCGGCAGGAGGAGGCGGCGCACCGCATCGCCTGGGCCGCGGTGAAGCGAAGCTATGTCAAGACCGAGGCGGGCTGGGCAAGGCGATAGGATCGGGGGAAGGCGCGCTGGCCTGCCTTGAGCGTGAGTGCTAAAACGCAGGTCTTGTCGAATCCTTACCCCGATTCGCCCATGCTCGCGATTGTAATCTCCGCCCTCGGGCTGTTCGTTTGGCTCTATCTGATCGCGCTTCGCGGCGGGTTCTGGCGTCTGACCGAACATGACCGGGACCTTGGCGGTCATGCCGCGGTCCCGGCGACCCATGTCGTGGCGATCGTTCCGGCTCGAAACGAAGCCGACGTTATCGAAAAAAGCCTGGCGTCGCTGTTTGCGCAACAGTTCCATGGCCGTTTCGACGTTGTACTCGTCGATGACGAGAGCGACGACGGCACCGCCGAGGCGGCACGCCGCTGCGCGGCCGCCGCGGGCGCTTCGAGCCGCCTGACGATTCTCTCCTCGCGTGGACCCGATGCGGGCTGGACGGGAAAACTCGCGGCGATGCAACGCGGTTTCGATCACGTGCGGAGCTTGCCGATCGACCCGGACTTCGTGCTGTTTTGCGACGCGGACATCGAATTTTCGCCGCATGTGCTCGCCCGGCTCGCTTCGGGCGCGACGGCGCGCGGCGCGGTTCTGACCTCGCTCATGGTCAAGCTTCGCTGCGAAAGCCTCGCGGAGCGCTGGTTCGTCCCCGCCTTCATTTTCTATTTCCAGAAGCTTTACCCGTTCCGCCACATCAATGATCCGGATCACCCGGCGGCAGGCGCCGCGGGAGGGGTCATGCTGCTGCGTCCTGAGGCGCTCGCGACCGCGGGCGGCCTGCGGGCCATTCGCGGCGCGCTGATCGACGATTGCGCGCTCGGCGCGCTGATGAAGGCGCAAGGGCCGATCTGGCTGGGTCTGACAGAAGACGTCCACAGCCTGCGCGCCTATCCGCGACTTGCCGATATCTCGCGAATGGTCGTGCGCTCGGCCTATGCGCAGCTCAGCTATTCCCCCTGGCGTCTCGCGGGCGCGCTCGTCGGCATGGCGGCGGCCTATCTCGCGCCGCCCTATCTGGCGCTGTTCGGCGAATCGCCGGCGCGCGAGACGGCGCTCGTCTCCTGGCTCCTGATGGCGCAAGCCTATATGCCGACGCTGCGCTTTTACGGGCTGTCGCGGTGGCGCGCCTTTGCTTTGCCAGGCGTCGCGGCATGCTATACGTGGTTTACGGTTGCATCGGCTTGGCGGCACCTAAGCGGCCGCGGCGGCGAATGGAAAGGCCGCTATCAGGCGCCGCGCGCGCAAAAGGCGGCGCAGCGCTTCGAAACGCCCGCCGAGATCGAGGCGAACCGGCAAATCGAGGTATAGGGCGCGCCAGCGCCGTGGAGCGGCAAGACGGCGTCATATGGATATTGCGCAGACGAGTTCGGGAAAGACCCATCGCGACGAGAATTTCCCCGTCGCCTCCTTTCTCATTGCGCCGCGGCATCGCGCGCCGATCCTGGCCTTCTATGATTTCGTTCGGGCCGCCGACGACATCGCCGACCATCCGACGCTTTCCGCGCAAGAGAAGCTCGATCTGCTGGACGCGCTTGACGCCGCGCTGATCGGAGAGGCGGAAGAGGATGCTGAGGTGGCGCGTCGCCTGCGCGAGACCTGCCGGGAGCGGCGCCTCGATCCGCAGCATGCGCGCGATCTGATCCTCGCCTTCAAGCGCGACGTGACGCAATCGCGTTATCGCAACTGGGACGATCTCATCGACTACTGCCGCTATTCGGCCATGCCGGTCGGACGTTTCGTCTGCGATCTCCACGGCGAGAACCCCGGCCGGGTCTGGCCGGCCAATGACGCGCTCTGCGCGGCGTTGCAGATCATCAATCACCTGCAAGATTGCGGCAAGGATTACCGCACCCTCGACCGGGTCTATCTGCCGCAGGATGCGCTCGCGGCGCATGGCGCCACCGTCGAGATGCTCGCGCAGGAAAGCGCGCCGCCGCCGCTCCTGGCGACGATCCGCGACCTCAATGAAAAGACCGGGCGTCTGCTCGCGCAATCGCGTCCCTTCGCCGATCTGATCGACGATACGCGACTCGCCATGGAGATCGGCGCCATCCAGACGCTGGCCGAACAGCTCGTTGCGCGCCTTGCGGTCGCCGACCCTCTTCGCGACAAGGTTCACGACGGCAAGTTCAGCTTCGCGCTCAAAGGCGCGGCGGGCGCGTTGGGCGCGCTTCTTCGCCGCGTTTCGCGTCCACGCCGCGCCGATTTCGAGGCCGTCCCGAGCACGCGGCCAGAGGCGCGCCA
>JALHNR010000068.1 GCA_022843525.1 Methylocystis sp.
CCTACGTTAATGGTCGTGCCTGGAACGCGCGTCGAGCGAGCGATATTCGTCATATTGACCGCCGGCCACAGCGCGGCGCTCGAAACCCGCGCCTGAGCGTCGGCCTGAGCAATGCGGCCGATTGCGGCCGCAATGTCGAGATTATCGTCGAGCGCCCGCTCGACGAGCTCCGTCAGCTCCCTCGAACCGAATTTGGCGGCGAAATCCCGCCCGCCGGAGATCGGCGGCTGCGGCTGCGGTTTCGCCTCTTTGAAGCGCGCCGGCGGCGGGGCGGAGAGATCCGGCTTGTCCCACTCGAGATCACAGCCGGCGAGCGCCGCCGCAAGCGTTGCGGCGGCCGCCAGCGCTGGTCGAAAAGAGCGAGACAGAGCGGGCGCGGTCAAGTAGCAGACGTCTCCGGAAGGATCGCGAGAACGGCCGCGAGCATCCCCTTCCTTTAAGCGCCGGCGAAGGCGCCGGGAAGGCCTCTCGCTCGTCTCTGCGGCTCGCTTTCGCTCGTCCGAAGACTTAACGAGCAGCGAGTTGCGGGCCTCGGAGCGGTGGCGGGGAGGCGCGCGCTGGCCGTCAACGCGCGAAAGGCTGTGAGGTCTAAGCTCGCGCGCCGCGCTGCGACGGTCAAGTTACGTATCGGTAAGGACCGCCTGCCGCGCGCCGCAACGGGCCGCTATTCCGTTGCGGCTGGAGGGGCTGTGGTCTTGCCTTTCGCCGGCTTCGCCGCTTTGCCAGCAGGCTTCGCCGTCTCCTTGGCCGCTGGTTCGTGGGCTGCGGGTTTCGCCGCGGCAGGCTCCTTCGCGTCCGGCGCGGGCGCGGCCGTTTTGGCGGCAGGCTGTCCGGCGGGCTTGGCGTCGGCCGCGGGCTTGGTCGGGCCGGAAACTTTCGTCCAGGTCTCGCTTTGGCACAAGAACGAGACCAGACAGCCAGTCATCGTCAGCGTGGTCGGCGAATCAAGCGCAATCTTGCCGATGTAGGTCTTACCGCTTTCGGGATCATTGATCTCGCCCTCCCAGTGGTTGGGCGTTGTTTTTGCGGCGTTGCGCAGGACCTGAGGGGCCGGCGAGCCATCGGGCATCGCCTCGATTCCCTTGGCGCAGAGCTTGCCCGAGCAGTCGTAGAATTCCAGCTTGTCGTTCGGATGTCCCTCGCGAACCCAGACGCCGTAAACCGCGTCGGCGGCGGCGTACGCCGCCGTGGGGGCGCAGAGGGCCGTCGCCATCGCGATGCGTAGAAATGCTTTTCTCATGACGCCGGACCTCTGTTCGGTTGCAATGAATACGATTCGAGTAGCGAAAGGCGGAACGCCGACTCCGTCAAGCCACGTCCCCCTCATCCGTCGCGGGAGCGCGGGGTGGGCCAAGAAACGCGGGCACGATAATGAAGGCGGCGAGCAATGTGAAGAACAGCGCGATGGCGAGAAGTTGGCCCATGCTCGCGGTTCCGGGATGGCTCGACAGGATCAAGCTGCCAAAAGCGGTGCCCGTCGTTAGAGAACTGAAAAAGATGGCGCGAGTCAGGCTCGACGCCAACATGTCGACGACGCCCTTTCGCCAAGCGATCACATAATAGATGTGGAAGGCGACGCCGACGCCGAACATCAGCGGCAGCGCAATGATGTTGGCGAAATTGAGCGACATGCCAAGTAAGTCGGCGGCCTGAAGGCTCATGATGCCGGCGAGCACCAGCGGGCCCAGAGTCAAGGCGACGTCGAGCGGATTGCGCAACGCCACCGCCAAGATGATGAAGATCGCGATAAAGGCATAGAGTCCAGCTTCGAGAAACGCGCGCGTAATGGTTTTTTGCGCTTCCGACACGATCACCGGCGGACCGCTCGCGTCCGGCGCGATTGCTTGCATCGCTTGGGCGAATTCGGTCATGACGACGCGGTCATTGCTGTCGCCCTTGGGCGTCACCTCGACGCGCACCAAGCCGCTGTCGGAAATCCAGTCGCGACGCAAATCCTCGGGCAGCGTGTCGACCGTCACGCGCTGCGCCTGCAGCGCCTGACGGATTTCACCGAGCATCTTGTCGAAGCCGCCGAACACCGCCTGGCGCGCCGCCGCGCGCGTCTCCGGGCTCGCCTTGGCGAGAGCGTCGAGATCGTTGGCGAAGCGCGTCACGGCCGGTATGGGCTTCTTCGCCGTCGCGCGGCGCAGAGCCTTGGCGGCGTCCGTCAGCGCCTTGATGGTCTGCGCGTCGCTTGGCGGCGACTTCATCTTCGGATTCAGCACCCCGCGTAACTGCGAAACCGCCATGTCGACGAGGGCGAGCTTGTCGTCCTGGTCCTTGGGGACCAATGAGTCGATCGAGTCGACGTGATCGACTTCAGGCAGCGCCTCGATCTTCTTTTCCAGTTCGCGCGCGGCTTCGATCGAGGGCGCGAGCACCTCGATCTTGTTTGGCGCCGTCTTGGGATCCTTGGAGAGATCGAGAAAAGTCGCGACCGATTCCACCTTCTGATCGCGCAAATTCATCGGATTGGAGTCGAAGGTCAGATGCATCAGCGCCGGCATGCCGGCGAGCACGACGATCGCCGTGGCGATCAGCACGAAGGCGCGGTGATGCGCGATCCAGTGGTCCACGGCGGCGAGCGACGTCGTCGCGATCGGCACATGCTCCGCCCGCGGGCGCAGCAATTTGATCGCCGCCGGCAGGAACGTGAGGGTCGCGACATAGGCGACGATCATGCCGACGCCCGCGATGAGTCCGAGTTCCGACACGCCGCTGAACGAGGTCGGTAGAAAGCAAAAGAAGCCCGCGAGCAGCGACACCGCGGCGAGCGTCAGCGAGCTGCCGATGCCCCGGGTCGCTGAAAGCAGCGAGCGTTCGAGATGGTCGTCGCTGTGCCGTTCTTCGCGATAGCGGGTCGCGAACTGGATGCCAAAGTCGACTCCAAGCCCGATGAACAGCGCGGCGAAAGCGACCGAGATCAGGTTGAAGCGGCCGATCATCAAGATCCCAAGCCCCGACGTCATCGCGAGACCTGCGAGCAGGGTGGCGAGGACGGCGAGAATGAGCTTTGGCGAACGCAGCGCGGCGAACAGAATGAGCGTCACCACGGCGAGCGTGCCAACGGTGTTCAGGGTCATGTTTTCCGAGATGGTGGCGAATTCGTCGTCCGCGAGCGGCACCTGACCCGTCAAGCGCAGGTTAACTCCGTGTTGTTCGTCGAGATTCAGGTCGGCCGCCGTTTTACGCACCAGCCTGATCGCGTCGGCGCCCGGCTCAAGGTCGGAATAATTGACGACCGGCTTGGCGATCACGATGCGCCGCTTGTCCATTTCAGGCGTGGCGGGCGCGCTGCCGCCTGACGCCAGCAGCTTGCCCCAGTCGACCTCCGCGGGCTTTCCAGCGAGCGCCTGTTCGATCCCGGCGGAAAACTCCTCGACGCCGCTGATGTACATTTTCATCGCGCGTTCGCTGCCGGAAGCGGACTTGAAGTTGCCGACAAGCACGTTCGCCAGGCCGCGCAAACTTGGATCTTCGGCGAGCGGTTGGAGAACGTCGCGCTGACCAATCATCACGCCGACATTTTTTTCGATGTCGGAGACCGGCAGGAACAGCAGGCCGTTCTTGCGGAAAAATTCGTGCTCGTCCGGGCGCCATACGCGCGACAGGAGAGGCTTGTCCTGCAGCGCGGCGTTGAGACGCTTCGCGGCCTCATCGGCCTCTTCGCTGGTTTTGCCGTCGATGACGATGACGATGACGTCGAGAAGGTCCGGGAAGGCTTTGTAGAGCGCCGCTTCATTCTTGCGCCAAGGGATATCTGGCGAGAAAAGATTTCCGGTGTCAGTATCGATGGCGAACCGCTCAGCGGTGACATAGACGCCCCCCGCGGTCAGGCAGAGAGTGAGCAAAACCACTGTCCAGGGCCAGCGGAGACAAAAGGCGACCAGCTTTTCAAGCATTCCGTTTTTCCCGCCTTCTGGCGTAAGACCTCATATGAGCGGGAACCGGCGCTCTTCGGTCGGGTTCCTCTATACAAGCGCGCTGCGCGACCACCAAGGCGGCTTACGCCGAAACCTTAATGACGGCGCCGCGCGCTCAATTTGACGCCGCGTCACAAATACGTCAGCCACCAGAGATCGCGGCGTCGGCGCTTCACCTCCGCAAACCAGCAGCACAGCGGATACAGCGCCAATACAATCAAGATCCACGCGACATAAGCGCCCGCGAGCCCAGCGCCAAATTCTGGCGGCGGTCCCCCGCCTTTTGACCAGGCCGCGATGTCCTCCAGGGAATAGCCGCGCGCGAAGGTGAGCGCCAGCGCCGCGAGGGCGCCGACGTAAAGATGCAGGACATAAAAGAACAATGGCGTGCGGCCGAAGACCGTCAGCGCATCGCCGATGCTTTTTCCGACGCGCTCCAGCGCGGGCAGCGTCAACGCCGCGCCGCCAAGCGTCACCAGAAGATAGAGCAGCGAGGGCGGATATTTCGTGACGTTGAGAAATGAGAGCAGGGTGAAGACGGAGTCGCGCTGCATGCTCCAGGCACGCGGATCGCCGTAGAGATTGGAGAAGCGCAGCACGACAAAAAGCGCCAGCGCCGCGCCGCCCGCAAGGTAGAGCGTACGGTCGCATAGCGCCGCCGGCTTGAGGAACAGCGGCCCGATTCCGTAACCCAGCGCGCCGACGCCGATCCAGGGAAGCGCCGGATAGAGGACGCCGCCCGGCACATCGAAGGGCAGTTTGCCGGGCTCATGCAGCAGAGACCACCACGGTCCGAATGCGCCGAGGTCGGCGGCATGAATTCCGTCGAGGAGATTATGGCCGAAGATGATCGCGACGCCGATAAGCAGCACAATTCGCGGCGACAGGCGCGAGAGGGCGGCGAGCGCCACGAGGCTGCAGCCGATCGCCCAAAGCGTCGCCAGCTCGATTCGGCCCCAGCCCATGCCCCAGATCGGGCTTATGACGGCGGCGTCGAGCAAGATGAGCCACAGGCCGCGCGCGGCCAGAAATTTCGAAAGCGCCGCGGGGTCTTTCACCTTCACGCCATAGAGATAGGCGCTTACGCCGGCGAGAACGGTGAAGGTCGGCGCGCAGAAATGCGTGATGAAGCGCGTGAAGAACAGAACAGGATAGGTGTGATCGAGATCGGTCGGCGAGAAGCGCATGACGTCCGCGTCGAAGAAGTCGCGCATGTGGTCGAGCGCCATGAGGACCATGACAAGGCCGCGCAGCCGGTCGATCTCCGGCAGCCGGTGCTCGTCATAGAGCGGGTTCAGCGTTCCGCCTATCCGAGCCTGGCGAGGCCAGGAAACAGTTCCAGTAGCCAATAGGACATCTCCTGCACGCCGCCCGTGAGAAATGCGATGCCGGTAAAGACGAGCAGCACGCCGACGACTTTTTCAACTTTTCCGAAATGCCGGCGGAAACGCGCAACGAAGGCGAGGAAGCGGCCGAGCGCCAAGCCGGCCCCGATGAAAGGCAGTCCGAGGCCAAGCGAATAGGTCGCGAGCAGGGCGGCGCCGAGCGGCACGGTCTCCTGCGTCCCCGCAACGGCGAGAATGGCGGCGAGGATCGGACCGATGCAGGGCGTCCAGCCGAAAGCGAAGGCGAGCCCCATGACATAAGAGCCGAAGAGTCCCATGGGCTTGGCGATCTCGGCGCGCTTCTCGCGATACAGCAGGTCGACTTTCAGGAGTCCGATGAAGTGCAGGCCCATCAGAATGATGATGCCGCCCGCGACCCAGGACAGAATATGCATGTTGGCGCGCAGGACGCCGCCGAAGGCGCTGGCCGTGGCGCCAAGCGCGACAAAAACCGTCGTAAAACCAAGGACGAAGAGAATCGACGACAGCAGAATGTCGCGCCGCGCGGCGGAGCGCGTCTCGAGTTCGAGATCCTCCATGCTGACGCCCGCGAGATAGGTCAGATAGGGCGGCACAAGAGGCAGGACGCAGGGGGAGAGAAAAGACAGTAGTCCCGCCGCCGCAGCAGCCGGGAATGTGACATCCGCCATTAAGGCTCCTCGTTAGGTCGCTCGGCGGCTTTCTGCCACAGGCGGGCCGGCCCGCAAAAGCTTACGCAATTACGCAAGAAGAAGCCCCGCCGAAGCGGGGCTTTTCTCGGGCGGGCGCCCGTTTAGTTGTTGCGCTGGCCGAACAGGAACAGCAGCGACTGGAACATGTTGATGAAGTCCAGATAGAGCGAGAGCGCGCCAAAAACGCTCTTCTTCTGCGCGACTTCATAGCTGTCGCTGCTGTAATACATGTCCTTGATGTTCTGCGTGTCCCAGGCCGTCAGTCCAGCGAACACCAAAACCGCGATGATCGACAACGCGAACTGCAGGCCGGTCGACTGCAGGAACAGGTTGACGAGGCCGGCGATCACGAGCCCCCAGACGCCCATCACCAGGAAGGAGCCGAAGGCTGACAGATCCCGCTGCGTCATGTAGCCGTAAAGGCTTAGCCCGCCGAACGCCGCTGCGGTAATGAAGAAGACCCGCGCGACCGATACGCCCGTGAAAACGAGCAGAAGCGAGGACATCGACAATCCCATCACCGCCGCGAAGGCGATGAAGAGATTGCGGGCCGTCGCCGCCGAAATGGCGTTCGCCCGTGCGCCCATGAAGAAAATGAACGCCAGCGGCGACAGAATCACCACCCAGCGCAGCGGCGTGGCGTAGAGCGTGTGGCCGAAGGACGTCAGTTCGATCGCGCCGGGCGCCACCTTGGCGACGGCGAGCATATAAACGCCGAGCGCGACGAGTCCGGTCACGGCCAAGCCCAACGTCATATAATTATAGACGCCAAGCATATAGGCGCGCAGGCCCTGGTCGATCTCAGCCGTGGTCGGCCGCGCGACCCCGCGCCCATAGCCGAAGCTGGTGTTGCGGTCGAAGTTGGACATGTGATCCTCTTGGTCTGGTTGGCCGTTCCGCGCTTCTCAACAGAGAAAAGCGCTCCCCAGCCTCGCGCTGAATATGGCTCCGCCTTAATTGGGTGGCAAGCTTCCCGCTGATGAACTCTTGTTAAGGTGGTTTCACGACGAAGACAGCCGGCGCAGAATATTTTTTCTGATTTTGGTCAATTTTATTTGGCGCTGCAAAATCCGCTCCTCCTGAGCGGCGTTCGTTCGACTACGGGAGAATCCCGAGAGCCCCGCGCCCAAGTGGGCGCGCCGCGTTGCGCACCGCGAAAACGGCGACTGATTGTCGCACCCTTGCTGATGCGCTGGAATCCGCTAACATCAAGCCTCAGGCGTTGTTAGGAGCGACCCCCCAAGCGTAAGCTTGACGGGAGTGGCTGTGCGGCGCGAAGGCAACATTTCTGAGAGTCGCGTGTTCTTGTCACACGAAGACCCAGGAGGTCATCATGCGTGATGGAAATCCGGAAGCGCTTCCCGCGCCGGACGTGGGCGAAAATCGCCTCGCCCCGCGGGAGCCTTGCCGTTTCACAAGAGGCTTTCGCCTCGCTGTTTTATCGGCCGCGGCTGTTGTCGTGACGATGGTCGCCGGCGCGCCCGCTCCGGCAGAGGCGCATGGGCGGTTGGGGGCGGCCGAAGGCCGGTGCCGGCTCTTCATCGGACCGGACATCATGAACTTCACTGGCTACCTGCCGGAAGCGTCCAAGAACGAATTCTGCGAAGACATTCCCGCCACCGGGCCGATTATCATGGTTTTCGACGCGGAGCAGGAAGAGCTGCGCGACATGAAGGTCGAGCTGCGCATCGTCAAGGATATCGGCGGGGAGGAGAAAGAAAACGAGGATCTCCAGGCGGTCACTGTCGCCTACCGGGAACCCAAGAGCTACCCGACAGGCACGATCAATTTCGAACATACGTTCAACGAGCCTGGCTATTTCGTCGGCATCGTCACGGTTACTGGCGATCACGGCGAGCGATGGGTGTCTCGATTTCCCTTCTCGGTGGGAAAGAGCTTCATGCGCGATCTGCCGGTCTATCTGACGCTTGGCCTCGGCACGATCGCCGCCTTCTTAATCTATCTCGTCCATCGCCGTCGTGACACGACGACCGCGGCCAAGGCGCACAAACCGCCGCCGCCGCCGCCGCCGAGTGCGCCCGATGAGGATCATGGACCGGAGGCGACGCCGGCTGAGTGATCGTCTTAGGCGTTTTGGAATTGCGCCGGCGCCAATTGCGCCGGCGTTTTTTTTGGAGTTTCGCGCGTCACTGGTCGCGCGACGCGCCGCCGCCGTCGATCTGGCGGCCGATCTGCGCAATCGCGCGCTGATAAACCGTGGCCGCGTTCCAGGCCTGGATTGCGCCGAAATTGCTTTCGCCCGGCTGATAGCCGCCGCCGGCGCGCCAGCCATGAGCGTGAAGGAAATTCGCGGTCGCGTTAAGGGCGGCGGCCGAGTTGTCGAGATTGCCGCCTCCGCCGTAATTCAGGATGTTTTTCGGCAGGAACTGAGTCTGGCCAATTTCACCATGCATTGAGCCGCGGGCGCTCGGCGACAGCGCGCCGCGATCGACCAGCGTCAGCGCGGCATAGAGCTGATCGGTGAAATAGTCGGAGCGGCGGCAGTCATATGCCAGAGTCGCGACAGCCGACAGCGCGTGCTGGTTGCCATGCACCGCGCCAAACCCGGTCTCCATCCCCCAGATCGCGAGAAGAGGTCCCGGCGGCACGCCGTAGCGCTGCTCGATCTGGGCGAAGAGCCCGCCGTAGGAGCGCTTGAGCGCGCGGCCGCGCGACACGATGGCGGGGCCGCCGCGCTTGGCGAGGAACTGGTCGAGCGAAAGGCGGAAACTTTTCTGGCCGCGATCGGCGGAAATCGTCGGCGCGTTGTAATGGGTGCTCATGAGCGCGCTGATGCCCGCCTGACCGATGCCCTGGCCGCGCGCCTCCTGGGCAAATTCCTGCTTCCAATTGTCGAAGCCCGCCGCTGAGTGTCCGCACTGGGCAGCAAGTGCGGGGTACGAGAATCCAACAAAGGCGAGCGCAATCGAAAATTTGAGGACAGTCCGCATAGTCTGTTTCCTTTTGTCTAAATTTCTGGACTCGCTTCCGTCGTGGCCGTCAGGCGATCTCGCCCGTCGTCGCCGTGGCGTCCCAAACTTTTTCTCTCTGTTCCCGGTCTTCTCTTCCCGCTACAGCGAGAGCTTACCCCGAATGGCCGTTTCTGCGCCACCATCACAGGGCGCGTCGTAAGCTCGGCGTTTAATTTCTGATCTCGGCCCTTCCTCGTTCGAGCGACGCTTGCGTTAGGAAATTGTTCGAGCAAACAACTCCTCCGACCTGACCAAGTCGTGTCCAGCGCCAGGATCATTGACGCACGCCGTCAGTCAGCTAGCATCGATCATTCGTGTAAACCTCATGCGTTCCCGGATGATCATCGCTGCAGCCATGAGCGCAGGAGCGGAGCCGGTGAGTGGGGATAAGATTTTGCAAGAAATTCTCGAAAGCGACTGGACGCTCGGCGCCTTGAAACGCCGCGAAGACGCGCGGCGAAGCGGCGAGCGCGGCTCTTCCCCAGGCGGCGCCGCCATGGGCGAAACGCGCCGCGCTCACGATGGATCCAGCAATAATTGGGTCGCCGAAGCCTTCAGGCGGCGGCAAGAGGAAGAGCGCGCGAAAGCGGCGAGCCATCAATCCCGCGGCGCACATATGCATGCCGCCAGCAAGGAAGTTCCCGTCGATAACTGGCTTATCGAAGGCTTCAAGCGTCACCAGCAGGAAGAACGGCGACGAGAATCGATCGCCAGACCTGATGAAGCAGAAGCGCCGGGCGTTGGCGACGACCGTTCCATTTCAGATCAGGACTCGTCGCCGTCCGATGGCGGCGTCGCGATGGAGCGCATCAGCCTGTCCGAGGATCGCGGGTCTGCGAAGCAAGACGCGGCGACAGGCGCCAATGATCAAGCTTCAGCAACAGCCCTTGTGCCTCTTGTAAGCCGTGACGGCGGAACGGTTCTCGACAAGCCGCATCGTGGCGGCGCCGGCCGAATCATCATGATCGCCGGCCTCGTCGTTGTTGGCGGTTTGATTGCCGTCATGGGCGTCAAAACATTGCTCTTTGACTCTGTCGACTCAACAAAACGCGCAGGCGCGCCCCGCGCATCGCCGCCGACAAAACAGGAAAAGGTCAATCGCGGCCAGAGCGCGTTGCCCAAGGCTGAGACGGGCGCCCCAGCGGCAAAGCCCATGGAGAATGGGAACACGACGAAGAACGACGCGACGCCACATCCGAGCAGCGCCGCGCCGGCAGGGCCGAGTGACGCCGCAGTCATTGCCGCGCCTCCGGCCGCAATGCCAGAAGGCTCGAAACCGAGTCCTGTCGCGCCGGGCGGCGAGCAGGGAAGCAGTCCTGTCGCGCCGGGCGCCGAGCAGGGAAGCAAAGCGCGCTCGCCATCCGGAGAGCCGGAGCAGGGAGAGAAGACCCTCCCTGACAAGGAGGCCGCGCCAGCAGCGCCTCTGGCGGCGCCGGCTCCGCCCGCCGCTAAGGAAGGCGCCTCGCCTACAAAGCCCGACAAGAATTCAAATGCGGAGCCTGCAACCGTGGCGCCCGAAAGATCGCGTGAGCAGATCAGGCCCGAACAAGAGCAAAACGCCTCCGAGTCCAAACGCGGAGCCGTCAATACCGGCGCGGACGCCAAACCCAAGCATCAAGCCAAGGAAAGGAACGCCAGCCGTCACGCCTCTCGGAAAACCGACGGCCTCTCCACCTTTCTGAAGCGCACCGCGAATTCGGTTCGCAAGTTTTTCGGACGGCTCGGGGAGAGGCAGTAGCGATCGCAGTTGTTGACGCAGTCGCCCACAATCAATGGCCGCTTCCGGCGACGCGACCAGTCTTGGCGCAATCGGTTCGGCATCCTCGCCGTTATGCACGCGCCGCGTCAAACGCGCGAACGCCAGAACGCGCCGAACTCCCACGATCCCCAAGGGCGATGGCTGTTGGCGCTTGGAAGTGGACCAGCCGTGCGATGAGGCCCATTTGAGTAGCACGTGGCCGACAGTCCGGTCGCTTTCGGCTTTCAAGCGCGAGCATTCCCGTGAGAACGATCATCGAGCCGTTTCGCATCAAGATGACCGAGGCGCTGCCCATCACCACGCGCAGCGAGCGCGAGGCGCTTCTCGCCAGCGCGTTCAACAATGTCTTCCTTTTGGACGCCGACCACGTCACCATCGACTTGCTGACCGACAGCGGCACGGGCGCCATGTCCGATCGCCAATGGGCGGCTCTGATGCTCGGCGACGAAAGCTATGCCGGCAGTCGTTCCTGGCGACGATTCGAGCGAACCGTGCGCGAGATTACCGGCTTCAAACACATTTTTCCGACGCATCAGGGGCGCGCCGCCGAGCGCATTCTGGCTGCGACGCGTCTCAAGAAAAGGAACGTCGTTCCCAACAATGGTCACTTCGACACGACGCGTGCGAACATTGAATATGTCGGCGCCGTTGCGACGGACTTGCCGTCGATCGAAGCGCGCGAACTCCATTCTGAGAAGCTGTTCAAAGGAAATATGGACTTAGGCAAACTCGAACAATTGATCGAGGCCGAAGGCTCCGCGAACATTCCTTTCTGCATGCTCACGGTGACCAACAACACCTGCGGCGGCCAACCGGTGTCGATGGAAAACGTTCGGAGCGTTAAGGAAATCTTGCAGAAGCACAACATTCCGCTGATCATCGACGCCTGCCGTTTTGCGGAAAACGCATTCTTCATCAAAGCGCGCGAGCAAGGCTTCGCCGATCGAACCCTGTTGGAAATTGCACAGGAAATGTTTTCATTCGCCGATGGCGCGACGATGAGCGCGAAGAAGGACGGGCTCGCAAATATCGGCGGATTTCTGGCCTGCAACAATGATTCATGGGCCGATGACTTTCGCAACCTGCTCATCCTGACCGAAGGATTTCCGACATATGGCGGTCTCGCCGGCCGTGATCTGGAAGCAATCTCCGTCGGCTTGTTGGAAGCGCTCGAATATGACTATCAGCGCTATCGGCATGCGACCGTCGAATATGTGGCGTCAGCGCTGATCTCGCGCGACGTCCCGATCGTGCGCCCCGCCGGCGGTCACGCCATATTCATCGACGCGGCCGCGTTTTGCCCGCATCTGAGGCCTAGCGACTATCCCGGCATCGGGCTCGTCAACGCGCTTTATCTCGAAGGCGGGGTTCGCGCCGTCGAGCTCGGCAGCGTCATGTTCGGAAAGCCTGCGCCAGAGGGGGGAGAGGAAATCGCAGCGCCGCACGAATTGGTGCGGTTGGCGTTCCCTCGCCGGGTCTATACGCAGAGCCATTTCGACTATCTGATTGAAGTGCTGGACGCCATCGGCCGCAAGCGCGAGTCAATCGAAGCCTACCGGATCACCGAACAGGCGCCATTTCTGAGGCACTTCACCGCGCATTACGAACGGGCAGGTTGAGCCGCGAGCGCTGTGGCGCGCAACCACTTTCCTCGGTCCCGTCCGGATGGACAACCTATTGCATCACATCTAGGCGGTCGACGATGGGCCACCCTGAGCGGCCTGAAACTGTATGACCTCGGTGGCCGAATATTCTCCGCGCGCTCCGCAGTTCGGACACGTCACCTTAAATGTGGCGGGCCCGGATATCTCCAGAGCGCCCGTGCCTGTCAGCTCGCTCAGAAAAGCAAAGCGTTGTCGGCACTGTTTGCACGAAAATCCGATATACCAGCTGCCAGGGATGAGCGCCGGCATCGCGGATACCTCAAAATCGCCGGTGAACTGAATGCCTTTTGGCATGGGGGTCTCCTGTCCTATAATTGGATATTCATGTAGCGCTGGTCCGTCTCCACGACGATCTTTACGTCGTTGCGCTTATTCGCCCGGCCGGCGCTGCGGCGTGCGCGTTACGACGCCACCACGTTCTGCAGCGTGCAAAGCGTATAATACCCGTAAAGGGGCGAGGCTAACGGCTGAGCCGGCCAATAGGTTCGATGAAGGTCGGCGAGCGTCGCCCGATCGAGCACTCTTGCGCCGCAACGCGCCGCGAGTTCGGCAAGATTGTCGATCCCGTACGTCCAAGGGGCGCCCATGGCGGCGAATCTCTCGACGACGCTGGTGATTTCAGGATCGCCTGTGGCGTTGCTGATCACATTCTCCGCCATATAGTCAAAGGATACAGAGCAGCTCTCGATGTGGCGCATGAGACTCGTCAGGATCTGACACACAGAAGCTTCGTTCAAATACATTGTGTTTCCTTCCCATATGACATGGGTGGGAAGCCGGAAATCACAGCCGTTTTCTCGTAGGAGATCAATCATTCCATCCGTCACATAATCCGCCCCGATATATGTCGTGTTGGGATCAACGTTGCTTTCTTCGAGCTTCGCCTTCTTGAACGCCTGGGTTTCAGGAGCGTCGATTTCAAAATAGGCGACGCTTTCGGCCGCGATCCGCTGCGGCCTTGTGTCGAGACCGGCGCCAAGTATGAGGATCTGCCGGCGCCCTTGGTCGATCTGATGACGAAGCCGGTCGTCGAAGTAGCGAGTCCTCAGGCGCACATTGTTCCTGATCGGCGGAAACGATTGGGAAATGCGATCCGCCGCCTGTTTCGTTTCCCGATCGAGGAACAGGTGCACGTAGGGATCGCGATAAAGCGGATAAGCTTGCGTGTTTTCGTCATTGCGGAATTCCGCCACGACAAAAGCGGTGCCAACCA
>JALHNR010000069.1:0-1825 GCA_022843525.1 Methylocystis sp.
CGGCCGCACGTTCGAAGGATTTGGCGTCGGCGCGCGCCTTGGCGAGCTGCTTTTCCGACTTCCCGGCGAGCTTGCGCATGTCCGGCGCTTTTTTCGGCGCGGCGTCGAAGACGCCCATGAGCCGCTCCGCCGTCAGCAGCGAGAACAGCGCCTCGATGGGTTCGATCACATCTTCGACGGCGCCGAACTTTGCCTTGGACGACGCGACTTCGGCGATGTCGTTGTCGGTAGTTTCCTCGATCTCCGACATGAGGCCCGCCACCTGTTCGACGCGCGTGATTTGACCGAGGTTGAACAGGGCGCCGCGCGCTTGCAGCGCGTCGACGGTCGGGCGCACGAAGGCGCCGATCACGCTGTCGCCGCAGCGCAAGTGATGATCGAGGAACGAGAGTGGCGCGCCAACCGTGAAGGAATGCAGCCAAAGAGACACTTTGGCGAGTTCGACCGCCATCGGATTCTTGTCGACGCCATGGACGACGCGCTTCAAGACCATGCGCCGCACGACATGCCGATCGTCGAGTTGGCTTTCGACGATCGGCCAGCGATGCGCTTTGGCTTCGCTCAGGATTTTTGTGCGTACTGCCTCGATGCGCTCGGCGAGTGGCGATGTGTAAGCGCCCCAGGAAACGAGCGCCGCCGCTTCAGCCATAGCGCCCAGCACCTCGTCCGCCAGCCAATCGACGAGGCTGACGAGGAAGTGCCCCGAGCCCATGGCCGGGTCGCAAATCTTGAGCGAGAGGATCGCGATGGCGGGATCATGCGCCGTGAGCACTTTGAGCCGATCGGCGATCGGGTGGCGATCACTGGCGAGCGCAGTCGCCTTTGCTTTGAAAGTCGCGACGCGCTCCTCGATCAGAGGGCCGACTGCGCGGGAGATGATGAGCGTGACCAGTTCTTCCGGCGTGTAATAACTGCCCGATTTGTGGCGCGCCTCGTCGTCGGCGTCGATCTCGACGCCGCCGCCGTAATTGGCGCGCAGGCCGAATTCGAGAATGCGCTCATAGACGCTGCCGAGCTGCTGGACCGAGAGATCGCGATAGTTGATGTATTTGGGGCCGCGGCCCGCGCCATCGTCCGGTTCGTGGCTCAGCCCGAAGATCGCCTTGGCGATGACGGCGTCGGGGAGCTGCGTACGTTCGAGGATCGGCGCCGCCGCCGGCTCGAACAACCCGCCATTGTAGGGAGGAA
The DNA here is from genome assembly GCA_022843525.1 of Methylocystis sp. GTDB lineage: Bacteria > Pseudomonadota > Alphaproteobacteria > Rhizobiales > Beijerinckiaceae > Methylocystis. The sequence continues at coordinate 1,189 of JALHNR010000069.1, forward strand.
TGCCGAGCGCGTCGTCGCCGTTGGCAATCGCGCGAAAAATCGATGTGAGCTTGGGCCAATAGGTGACAAAGCTCGTGGGGGCGTCGCGACCGGCGGTGTTGCGGTCGGCGATCTCAAAGCGCATCTTGGTCAGACAATAATCGGCGTAGGGTCCGGTTTCGTCCGGCAAGAGATTGCGATCTTCCGCGTAGAGCACGAACAGAAGGCGATAGAGCAGGATCAGCGCGCCGTGACGAACCTCTTCGAGATAGGCGGAGGACAATTCGCCCTTGCGCGTGGGATCGGCCTTGGCGAGCGCGTTGGACAGCGCGGGGAAAACCTCGACGAACACCGTGTCCGACAGGTTCTTGGCGACCCGCGCTTCCCAGAACTTGCCTTTCGCGCGTGCGAAGTCGTGAAATGTCTGGCCTCCCTCGAAAGGCAAGAAGGCCTCGCGCCCAAACAGAGCCGCGAAAAGTTTGAACGTATGCGCTCGCCATTGCGCGTCGTCGGCGAAGCGGCCCGGTCTCTTGTCGAGGATGTCCAGACCGCAGTTTGGAAGATTGAGCGCCTTGCCGAGGTCGATTTCGAGAAAATCTTCGGCGACGGAAAGCGCGCCTTGCCAATATAGGCGCCAAACGCGGCCGTTGGTGAGAAT
>JALHNR010000069.1:1835-13544 GCA_022843525.1 Methylocystis sp.
CAGCGCAGACCGCCTTTGGTCACGTCGTCGACACGGCGCAGATACCGCAGCATCTGCGTCGAAGGCACGCCGACATCGGGGGTCTTCCCCGTCTCCTCGCGATCGAGGACGCGGTTCCAGCGCTTCGCCTCGACGACGCAGAGGCCATGCTGGAACCGCTTCCAGTCGCTTTTCTCTTTCCGCGCCTTGTCATGAGCCGCTTCGTCGGCGAAGAGCAGCGCGTCGGGCACATCCGCGCGGCCTTTCACCGAGGCGTTGGGTTGGACGAATACACGATCGCCCCATCCTATCGCCGCGAGGAGCGGATAGATCAGATCCTTCTCGGTGACCGCTTCAGTTGGATTCTTGATGGCGGTCAGGTTTGAAAACAGCGACACAGCGTCCGAGCGGGTGCGGTCGACGGCTTGCGGATCGAGCGCCGTCCACTGCGGCGTCGCCGTGACGCCCTCGATCAAGAAATCCCGCGTGAAGAGCCCGCCGTCGATCAAGACCCGCCCCGATTCGATTCATCAAATCCCAAGCTACACTATTTCCACGAGAGCTGATCCTTCGGCAGGCGCCCACTGGGATCGTGAACCGAGACTTTGTGAGGGCGGCTCTTGCTCCATTTCCACAGGACGAGGTTCTGGTCGGCTTGCGTCGCGCCGGGAGCGAAGCTCGGGACGAGAATGCCCGCGCTGCCGGCCTCGATGAGCCTTTTGGCCAGCCTCCAGGATGACGGTTCGCGACTTTGCGCAATGTCTAAGAACCATGCGCAGGCCATGTCGGCGAATGAAACGCCAGCCGCTTTCCGCCCCTCTTCCGTGCGCAGGTCGACGACATCCTCGCAGTCGACATCATAGGAACACAGCACGCAGGGCTCGATCTTGTGTGCAAAGCCTTGGTTGATTTCCTTTACGGCGGTCATGATGGTGAGCGCGAGATAAAGCGCCGGCACGCCCTTGGGATTGAAGCGGGCACCGCGGATCTCGGCTCCTTGGCCGGAAAGCGGCGCGAAGGACCAACGTGGATCATGCGCCCGGTAGCAGGTCGCCTGAAACCTCAAGCAAAGCCGCCGAGCGCAATGTGGTCGAGATAATCGCGCAGCGCGCCCGCCTGCCCATCTTTGACCAGGGACTCGGCGGTGCGCCCGCCGAAAGCCGCGATCGGCTGGGCGCGATACCAGGCCATCGCCTGCTCTTTGCCCCCGGCCCAACCAGAAACGCGCGAGACGATTTCCAGCATTTCCTTGAGGCGGGATTGGGTCTTGGGCGCTTCTAATCGCGCCAGCTTGTAAAGCGCCTCCCGGTTCAAGCCGATGGTTTCGGCGAGTTGTCCCTTGGACATGCCGAATGTCGCGGCGACCTTGTCCACCGTGACAAAGCCCTGGTGGTTCATAAGGGTCGCAACGAAGGGCGCCTGCTCCAGGCCGGCTGGAAAACCGGCGATCGCCGCGGCCTTTGCCGGCGTCTTGCGGCGGATAGGCGTCGCCGTCCTGGTTGTGGTGGCCCGAGACTTGGGGGCGGTCATTGGAAGCCTTTCTGCCAGTTTTATAGGGCGTATTATATGGCAAAAATTGGTTGGCGCAATCGGGAAAAGTGAGAGGGCCCTTCGGGTTTTGTGACAGGAAAGTGGGTGAGAGAGAGGCTTTCGCCCGCCCGTCGCGGAGTCTTGGGACATGTCGAAGATCGTATTGACGGCGGCGCGAGATATTGCGCTCGATAAGCTTGTGGCGTCGGACGCGAATGTGCGCCGGATCAAGGCGGGTGTGAGCATCGAGGATCTGGCGGAGGACATCGCCCGACGAGGTTTGTTGCAGTCGCTGAGCGTGCGGCCGGTGCGGGACGCCGAGGAGCAGGAAACCGGCAAACTCGCGGTGAGCGCGGGCGGTCGCAGGCTCGCCGCGCTGAAACTTCTCGTGAAGCAGAAGCGGCTGGCGAAGAACGCGCCGGTTCCCTGCATCGTGAAAACGGACGGGATCGAGGAAGAGGACTCGCTCGCCGAGAACACGATGCGCGAAGCGTTGCACCCTCTGGATCAGTTCCGGGCGTTCAAGTCCTTGCATGATCAGGGCGTCACGATCGACGAAATCGCCGCGCGGTTTTTCGTCGGCGCGCAGGTGGTGCGCCAGCGGCTGAAGCTCGCGGCGGCGAGCCAAAAGCTGCTCGACCTCTATGTCGCCGAGGAGTTGACCCTCGAACAGCTCATGGCGTTTTGCGTCGCCGATGACCACGCCCGGCAGGAGCAGGTCTTATGCCGATATCGGCATAACACTTCTTATGTCGAGCAGGAGATTATGCCGAGCAAGAGTGGGCGGGGCATTGCGCGGCCTGGATGACCTCAAGGATTTACTCGGCATAATTTCGATCCGTTCAGCCTCTAAAAGCCGAAAGGATCAGCATGATCACCAGTCCACTGCCTACTTTGGATGAGCCGCCTGCGCACGGTCACCGCCTTCGAGCCGATGCAATCCTTGCTCGGTATCTCGACGCGCAACTCGGTTCTCCCAGTTTTAGGAACCGCGCCGGCGCCGCACGGCATTTCCTCCATTGGGTGCGGCTACGCCACGTGCCCTTAAGCCGTGTGGATGCCGAAGTCGTACAGCGCTTCACACGCCATCGGTGCCAATGCGTGAGCTTCAGCCCGCGAGCCATTCAACAGCCAGGCTACGTCACCAGTGTCCGCCGGTTCGTCGCGTTTCTTGAAGATCAAGGCGCGATTCCCGTTCCCGATCTTGGCCCAGTGGTCGCTCTACTGCCAGCGTATGGCGATCACCTCGTCGCCCTGAGCTACAGCCGAGGATGCCGAGGCATGTTGATTTCCGGTGCGGAGCATTTTGTTCATTGGCTCCGCTTGTCGCGGGTTGGCGCGCAGGTCGTGAGTGACGCCGACGTCGAACGGTTCGCTCAGCACGACTGCCAGTGCTTTCTTTGTCGCAAACGCGGCAGGCTGACCGCCTCGGGCGTGCTTCGACGGCGGCGAAGCGGAGCTGCATTTCTTCAGTTCCTGCGCGACCGTGGACTGGCGCCGGCGCGCGGTGTCGCTGAAGAAGATCCGCGCCTTCGCGCATTCCGGACCTGGCTTGTTCATCGATGCGGCGTCACCAAACAGACGGTTGTGCGCTATCTGGCCGAAACGGTGCGTTGGCTGCAGTCGCTCGGCGAGGACCCGAGCAAATATGACGCCGTTACGATCCGCAATATCGTGTTGGACCAGCCCGTGACTCGGTCCCGCGGTTCGGTCCAGCTGACTGCGACAGTGCTGCGGGCGTATCTCAGGTTTCTTGCGGCCAACGGCGCGTGCCGTCCCGAACTCGTCCATGCAGTGCCCTACGCGTCACGCCGGCGCGACGCCGTGTTGCCGCGCTTCATCAGCCCGGAAGCTGTCGAGCGTATCGTCACGTCCTGTCACGACGCCACGTCGACGGGTATCCGGGATCGAGCAATCATCCTTCTGCTCGCTCGCCTCGGCCTTCGCGCTGGGGATGTGTGCCAACTCAAGCTCTCCGACATAGATTGGGCCAATGCGCTGTTGCGCGTAGATGGCAAGAGTCGAAGGGCGGCGCAACTGCCACTCCCGCAGGACGCAGGCGACGCGCTGTTGGCCTACATCGAGCAGGCTCGCCCAGTCGTTCCGGAAGACCGCGTGTTCCTGCGTTCGCACGCGCCGTTCAGGCCTTTGGCTTCCTCAGCAGAGATCGCCCGCATCGTTGCAAAGGCGCGCGACCGCGCGGGCGTCAAAGGAGGTCCATCCGGAGCGCATGTGTTTCGCCATTCGCTTGCCACCGCAATGGTCAGGACCGGCTCCAGTCTGGAGTCGATCGGAGCTCTCCTTCGGCATCAGTCGCCTGCAACGACGGCCATCTACGCCAAGGTGGATGTCGTGATGCTGGCGCGCGTCGCCCAGCCATGGCCCGGAGACGCATGATGCTGAGCGATGACGTGACGCGCTACGTCGCCCTGCATCGTAGCCTCGGGCTAAAATTCAACAATGAGGACCAGATCTTGCGGTGTTTCGTGACATATGCCGAAGCGAACGACGATCAGTACATGCGCACCGAGCGGATATTTGCCTGGTGCCGCTCGGCCTCCTCGCCAACACGAGCAAGGACATTTTACGCCGCCATCAGGCGCTTTTGCATTTTCATTCATGCGGAGGACCCACACCACGAGATCCCGCCTGCTGGTGCGTTTGGACGTGGGCGTTGCCCGCGCCCGGCGCCGCACCTGCTGGGCCATCATCAGCTGCGAGACCTCATGACGGCTGCACTCAAGCTTGGGCCAAAAGGGTCGATCAGCCCGCATACCTACCATCACCTGTTCGGACTCCTCGCCGCGACTGGCATGCGCATTTCGGAAGCGCTGGCGCTCAAACGCGGCGATTTCACCGATGACGGTCTCATCGTTCGCAAGGGAAAGTTCGGCAAGAGCCGGCTCCTGCCGATCCACTCGACCACCCGACAGGCGCTGAATCGCTATCTGGCTCTCCGAGAGGACCTGAATGCGGGCGGAAGCGACCTGTTCGTCGTGACGACCGGCCAGGCTCCGCGAAAGTCGACCGTGTATCAAGTTTTCCGTCGGCTCGCTCATCATTTACGAATCCGCGACCTGGGCAGCGCGTCGGGCCCTCGCGTGCATGACCTGCGGCATATGTTCGCCGTGCGATCACTGGAAGCATGCGCGCACGATCGTTGCGAGGTCACCGCCCATATGCTCGCTCTCAGCACTTATCTCGGCCACTCCGAACTGGAGCACACCTATTGGTATCTCGAAGCAACGCCAGTTCTGCTGCGCAGCATAGCCGAAGCCGGCGAGCAGCTTTTCCAAGGGAGGGAGGCATGACGGCTCTCGCTCCGCACCTCACCGCCTTCTTGTGCGAGCATTTGCCCCGAGATCGCAACGCCAGCCCACACACGGTGGCGACTTACGCCCATTGTTTCGCGCTGTTAGTCCGGTTCGCAACCAAGCAACTCGACAGCCGGCCCAGTGACCTTAGGATCGAGGATCTCGGTCCGGATCTGGTGCTCAGTTTCCTCGACGAGATTGAGACCGATCGCGGCAACTGTGCTCGCACGCGCAACGCGCGGCTTATCGCAATCCGGACCTTCTTCCGTTACGTCGAGTACAAAGTGCCGGCCTGTTTGGATCAGGCTTTGCGTATCCGGGCGTTGCCGAAGAAGCGGACGGACACGGCGCTGATTGATTACCTCACGCGTGAGGAGATCGAGGCGTTATTATCTGCTCCAGACCCGCGTACAGTGAGCGGCGCACGCGATCGTGCGATGTTGCATCTGACCTACGCTGCGGGCTTGCGCGCTGCCGAGCTCTTATCGCTTCGCCTGGAAGACTTCCCAGATCGCTCGCTCACGACGGTTCGGATCAAAGGAAAAGGGCGCCGCGAGCGCGTGCTGCCCTTGTGGCGTGAAACCCAAGCTATGCTTCGCGCCTGGTTGGCGATTCGCCCGCAAGCCGAGACACCCGAGTTGTTCCTCAACCGAAATGGCGAGCCGATGAGCCGGGATGGCTTCGCGCATCGTCTTGCTCAGCACGTCGCTGTCGCCGCGCAGAAACAGCCGTCGCTCCTGCAGAAGCGAGTAACGCCGCATGTCCTTCGTCACAGCTGCGCGATGCACACGCTCGCTGCGACGGGCGACATCCGCAAGGTGGCCCTTTGGCTTGGTCATGCGAGCATCCGCAGCACGGAGACCTACCTGCGCGTCGATCCGGCAGAAAAGCTGGCGGTTCTAGCCGCGCACGCGCCTCCATTAGTCAAGCCTGGCCGCTTCAAGCCGCCATCGGACAAGCTCATGACCATGCTCGCCGAGGCGCGGAACGGAACATGATGAACTGAAGAGAGAGCAATTATGCCGAGCGAGTCCACGTGTTTCTCCGATGTGGGACGGCCGTTTTGGGCTCTGCTCGGCATAATCTCCTGCTCGACATAACAGGTGTGGGAGGGGCTGAGCCGCTCCTATAATAAGGAGCCCTATACGATCCGGCGTATGCTGACCGAAGGCGCGGTGAAGGTGGGCGACAAGCGCGCCGTTTTCGTCGGCGTCGACGCTTACGAAGCGGCGGGCGGCGTGATCCTGCGTGATCTCTTCGTTCACGACCATGGCGGCTGGTTGCAGGATGTGGCGCTGCTCGATCGTCTCGCGCGCGAAAAACTCCGGGAAGCCGCCGAAGCCCTTCGCGCCGAGGGGTGGAAATGGTCTGAGATCGCGATCGATTTCCCCTACGGCCACACGAACGGCCTTCGGCGATTGCCGGCGAGCTACGCGCCTATCTCGGAGGAGGAGCAGGCGCGGTATGACGCCGCGCTCGCCGAATATAACGCGCTGTCGGACGAGCACGAGGGCGCCGACGATCTTCCCGAGGAGGTCGACCACAGGATGGCCGAACTCGAAAAGGAGATCGCATCGGTCGATGAACGTCCAGCGATCTATGATCCCGACGAAATCGCCCGCGCTGGAATTTTCGTCAGCATCGACCATGCCGGCGCGTTGAAGGTCGAGCGAGGATTCGTGCGCCCCGAGGACGAGGCGTCCACCACAGTCACGGAAATCAGCGCTGACGGCGGCGCGGCGAGGGCGGGAAATGGTTTGGACGGCGCAATAGTCGGCGACGCGATCGGGGCGCGGACGGATGGTTCCTCGTCCGCCGACGACGAGACGGAGATCTCGGCAAAACTGTCCGACCGATTGTTGAGCGAACTCACCGCGCATCGGACCCTCGCGCTGCGGCTCGCCCTGGCCAATGATCCCGACGCGGCGTTTCTAGCGGCGACTCACGCCTTGGCGTTGAAGAGTTTTTATGGTTCGGGTCATTTCGACGGCTGCATCGAGGTCGAGACGAAAAGCGTGTTTCTGGGCTCCTACGCGCCTGGTCTCGCCGACACGCCGGTCGCGCGGGCGAACGACGAAGCCAACGGGCATTGGCAATTGCGGCTACCGAAGAGATCGCAGGATCTCTGGGACTGGCTGCTGAAAGCGGATCGTGATGCGACCGCCGGGCTCTTCGCCTATTGCGTTGGCCAGAGCGTCAATGCGCTCCAGCTTCCACACGACCGTCGGCTGCGAGCGCTCGAACATGCCGATCAACTGGCCGAACATCTCGGGCTCGATATGAGCGCTCATTGGGCGCCGACTGCCGAGAGTTATTTCGGCAAGGTGACCAAGGCGCGAATTCTCGCCGCCGTGCGCGAGGCGAAGGGCGAGGCGACCGCGCAGATGATCGATCACCTGAAGAAAGCCGACATGGCGACCGAAGCCGAGCGATTGCTCCAGGGAACGGGCTGGCTGCCGGAGCCTCTGCGCACCGCGTCGTTGGAAGCGGCGGCGGATGCGCAGACCGGGGAAATTGGCGAAGGCGAAGCCTTGCCGGATTTCCTCGTGGAAGACGATGGCGATACGCTGACCGACGCCGAGGAGGATGAACCGCACGCGGCGGCGGCCGAGTAATTTTCCAGCGCGGGGCGGCGATAGCCGTCCCGCATCCGCATTCCCATCACTCCCATCCAGAGGGCCCGGCCATCGCGCCGGGCTTTCGTCTTTCTGGAGCACTCCATGGCCGACTATTTTTCACCGACCGTCGTTCAACCGACCATCCCCAACTCCGACATGACGGCGCTCGAAAGACTGCTGTTGACGCATATCTTCGAGAGCGAGCCGGACGGTGACGGACTCTATTTCTTCGCGGAGACGTCGCCAAATAATCAAATCGAACTGCCGACCGAAACGGTGCGCGCCGCGCTTGCGGCGGCGGGGGCGTCGCCAGCGAGACTGCCAACTTCGTGCGCGACCAGCTGAAGGATATGGGTGACGACGACGCATACGTCGAGATCGACCTCAGCCAAACATCTTTCGAGGTCATTTTCCAAGATATTATCAAGCGCTCGAAGACGCTGGTGCACGAAAATGCGACCGGACGGGTTTGGCGGCATGGCCGTGCTCGTTACCGCAGATGCGATCAAGGGCGAGAGCGCCGAGGATATTCTCGGCGATTTTTTGGACGAGGCCGAGCATGGTCCGCTCGCGACAGCTCCGGGATTTGGCGCCCATGTCTTGCTCTGCCTCGAGGAAAAGAGCGTCCGTGCCCAGATCGCGCAACTCATCGAGGCGGACGAGACGCTTACGCTCGCCGTCGACGCGGTGACGGACGCCGACATTCGCACTGGTTGCCTTCTTGTCGCCGAGCGAACCGATCTGACCCAAGAGCGTGGTTTCGCTGTTTTTAAGGCGGCTCTGGCCGCCATCCACGAAGCCGAGCAGCGGCTCGTTCCGGCTCGGTGATCGTCGGCGTGTCTTGCGAAAGCTGACGCCACTGAGATGACGGAACACGCCGGCGACAACGTCAGCAGGAGTCTCTCAGTCCCTCGCTTCAGCAACCCCAGCCCGCCCTCACCGGCGGGCTCTTTCTATTTCAAGGAGACGACCATGTTCAATTGGTATCGACCCTGCCCCTATGACGACGAGCAGAAGAAACAGTTTCATCGAAATGCCCGCACCAAGCTCAAAGCGCTCGCAAAAGAGCTGAGGTTCGACTCAGCGTCTTTCGAAATTCGTTCCAATGTTGGCGGAATCGCCGTCAGCGGCGAAATCACGCTCCATCATGACGCCGTCTACATCCAGGTCTGTCAGCCCGCGATCGGCGCGGACAGCGGTGTGCTGATCCGCAGCTGCGAAGGCCGGCGCGATTACACGGGCGGCCGCAATCATTTCGCGCCGCTGTCGCTGCTCAATGATCCCGAGACCTTGGCCGAATATGTGCGCGCCGTGATGAGTGGTGACCTTTCGAACATCAGCCGGCTGTTCGGTCCCCTCGCCGTGAGGCGGTCAGCGTTCGGGTGATGGGAGAAAGAGCAAGAGGGCTTTGCCGGGAGGGCGAGCCCGGGAGGCGTGAAGAGAGAGCGTCCCGGGCTGGTTCGCAACCCCCGGAGACAATCAATGAGCCAGATCCTCGCCGCCGCCCTTCCCGCGCAACATCAAGCTGAACTTTCCTTTGCGACCGACGACAAGCCGCACGCCCTGATGATGGCGGCGCAGGGAATTGTCGCCCATCTCGCCAAGAGCCGCGTCATCGACGCCGCGATCCTTCGATCGACAATGGAAGGCGCCTTTGGCGCGAGCGACGCCGAGGGCGCCTGGAGCTGGAAGGACGCCTATGAGGCGATGGAGGCGGCGCAGGTTCTGTTCCTGCGCCGCTACGGCCCGGCGATCATGGCGCGCGCCAAGGGTGAACCTTCGCGCATGTTGGCGATGTTTTCGAAGGTCGGCGGATTACTGCCGACGCAAACCCGCCGTTCGGAAGAAAGCCAGGCGCTGCAGCAATTCTCGACGCCGCTGGAATTCGCCTATGTAGCGAGTCTCGCGGCGGGGATCGGCGCCGGCGACATTGTGCTGGAGCCCTCCGCCGGCACGGGAATGCTGGCGATCTTCGCCGAGCTTGCGGGAGCGAGGCTCATCCTCAACGAATGGGCCGAGACCAGGGCCGATCTTCTCAAGCTGCTCTTTCCGGGGGCGTCGCCCAGCCGTTTCGATGGCGCCCAGCTTCACGATCGCCTAGATGCCGGGCTTGTCCCCAGCGTCGTGCTGATGAACCCGCCCTTTTCGTCATCGCCGCTGATCGAAGGACGTCACGCGGCAGCGACCTTCGAGCATATTCGCGCGAGTCTGATGCGGCTGCAGCCCGGCGGCCGACTCGTCGCCATCACCGGCGAAAGCTTTTCGCCGAACTCGAACGCCTGGCGCTCCGGCTTCGAGCGCCTGCAGGAACAGGGGCGGCTAATTTTCACCGCAGCGCTGGCGCGCGGTTTTTTCGCGCGCCATGGCACCAGCGTCGAGAGCCGTCTGACCATCTTCGACAAGATGGCGGCGGAAAACCCCAAGCAATTTCGCGATGGCTTCGGCCCCATCGCGACCCTCGAAGAGTTGCTTCAACTCGTGCAGCGCGAAATCCCGCCACGAGTAGAGTGCGTTGCGACGCCATGGTCGGGTCATGCGTCACCTCTTCCTACAAAACCCCCCGTCAATCTTCCCAAAAAATCCTGCGCGCCAATCAATCTTCGCCGCTCTACGCCGCTGTTGTCGCTCAGCGCGGCGGAACGATCGGCTCAAGGCGCGCATTCCGGCGCTGCGCAGCGAGCGGCGCCTTCTGCTACCGGCGCGCTCGCCGAGATCGTCGAACTCGCTTACGAGACTCGCGACTGGAAAGCGCCGCAGGGCGGATCGCTCAGCGCCGGGCTCTATGAGCCCTATGCGGTGCAATCAATCGCGATCGAAGGGGCGAGGCCGCATCCGACGACGCTGGTGCAATCCGCCGCCATGACGTCCGTCGCGCCGCCAAAACCCTCCTACCGCCCACATCTGCCGAAAGCCGTTATCGAGTCAGGGCTGCTGTCCGACGCGCAGCTCGAGAGCGTCATCTACGCCGGCGAAGCGCACAGCGGTCATCTCGCCGGCTCTTTCCTTATCAACGAGACTTTTGACAGCGTCGCCGCCGCGCCTGACGCTGCCGAAAATGCGGTACGCTTTCGCCGGGGCTTTTATCTTGGCGACGGCACGGGTGCCGGCAAGGGCCGCCAAATCGCTGGCGTCGTGTTGGACAATTGGTTGAAAGGTCGCCGTAAGGCGCTGTGGATTTCCAAATCCGACAAGTTGCTCGAAGACGCCCAGCGCGATTGGGCGGCGCTGGGCCAGGAAAAACTCCAGATCGCTCCGCTGTCGCGTTTCAAGCAGGGAACGCCGATCCGCCTGGCGGAAGGAATCCTGTTCACGACTTACGCGACCCTGCGCTCGGACGAGCGGCAGGGCCGCGACGGCGCGCTCAGGGCGTCCCGACTGAAACAAATCCTCGACTGGCTTGGGGAAGAATTCGACGGCGCGATCGTCTTCGATGAGGCGCACGCCATGGCCAACGCCGTCGGTGACAAGGGCGAGCGCGGTGAAAAGGCCGCCTCCCAGCAAGGCCGCGCCGGCCTGCGGCTGCAAAACGCCCTGCCCGACGCCCGTGTCCTCTACGTCTCGGCGACGGGGGCGACGACGGTCGCCAATCTCGCCTATGCGGCGCGCCTGGGCCTCTCGGGTTCGAACGACATGCCCTTCGCGACACGGCAGGATTTTGTCGGCGCCATGGAGGCGGGCGGCATCGCGGCGATGGAAGTGCTCGCGCGCGATCTGAAAGCTCTCGGCCTCTATGCGTCCCGCGCGCTCTCCTACGCCGGGGTCGAGGTCGAGATGCTGGAGCATCGGCTCTCGAACGAGCAAATCCGCATCTACGACTCTTACGCCTCGGCCTTCGAGATCATTCACAACAATCTCACTGCCGCATTGGAAGCGGCCAATATCACCGGCGAGGGTGGCAGGGCCTATAACCGCAACGCCAAGTCCGCCGCGCGGTCGGCCTTCGAGAGCAACAAGCAGCGTTTCTTCAATCATCTGATCACGGCGATGAAGGTTCCGAGCCTCATCGCCTCGATCGATCGCGATCTGGAGGCAGGCAACGCCGCCGTGATCCAGATCGTTTCGACCTGCGAAGCCCTCCTCGATCGCCGCCTTGCGGAAATTCCCACTTCCGAATGGGCGGATATCTCAATCGACATTACGCCGAGAGAGTATGTTTTATCCCGATCTCGGGATAAGACATATTCTGCCACGTTGCCCGATATGCCGAGTGGCCGTGACGACTCCCCGGTTTTGCGGGGGAAAGCTCGATGATTGCGCGGCATAATTTT
>JALHNR010000070.1 GCA_022843525.1 Methylocystis sp.
TTCCAGACTAACCCGACTATCCCGCGTTCGCCTTCGCCGAATGAGCGGCGACGATGTCGCGCGCCTGCTTGCCGACGACTTCCGCGAGATGGTCGAAGCGCGCCTGGTAAAAGCCCGCCCCCGCCGTCGCGGAGCGCAGTTCGACGATGAGATTGTCCATCTCCGCCTCGGGAATCAGCGTTTCGAGCTTGTCCCAGCCGTCCCAACCCTCGCGCGGGCCAAAGCCCATGATCTGGCCGCGCCGCGCCGAGACGATGCCGGTGGCGCGCGACATGGCGTCGCTCGGCACGAAAATATCGACTGCGAGCACCGGCTCCAGCAGGATCGGTTCGGCCTTTTCCAGGGCTTCGCTCATGCCGATGCGCGCCGCCGTGCGGAACGCCATGTCGGACGAATCGACGGAATGATACGAGCCGTCGGTCAGCACCGCCTCGACGTCGACCACCGGGAAGCCCAACGGGCCGTGCAGCAAGGCGTCCTGACAGCCGGCCTCGACGGACGAGAAATATTGCCTGGGCACGGAGCCGCCGTGCACGCGCTCGCTGAAGGTGAATCCTTCGCCGCGGCCGCGTGGCGCGATCTCCATCACCACGTCGCCGAATTGGCCATGTCCGCCCGACTGTTTCTTGTGGCGGCCGCGGACGGTGACCTTATGGCGGATCGTTTCGCGATAGGCGACCGTCGGCTTTGAGCAGTCGACCGCGACGTTGAAGCGCGAGGCGAGGCGTTCGAGCGCGACGCGCAAATGCATCTCTCCCTGGCCGAAGAGTTTGATCTGCGACAGTTCCTGGTCATGAACGAAAACGAGCGAAGGATCCTCTTCGATGAGCTTCGTCATCGCCGCGGCGAGGCGCATCTCGTCCTTGCGGTCCTTCACATTGAGCGCGAGTGCGTGCACCGGATCGGGAGCTTCCGCGCGCGTCTTCTGCAGATCCGCCGCGCCAGCGCGCGCGTCGGCGACAATGTTGTCGCCCGTCTGCGCATGATCGAGACGCCCGAGAGCGACGACGTCTCCGGTTTTCGCCTCCGCCGTCTTGCTCGTCGCCGCGCCCATCAAATGCGACATGCCTGAAATGCGATCCTCTCCCTGCGGCGAAGCGACGGTCTGGCCGTCCACGAGGGAGCCGCGCAGCACGCGCGCGACAGACATTTTTCCGCCGTGCGGCGTATGGATGGTGCGGAAGATGCGGGCGAGCCCGGGGCCGCCCTCGCCGACGCCAAGCCGCACCCGAGTCGCTTCGATTCCCGGCGCCTCGTGACGCATCGCTTTCAACAGCCGCGTCACGCCGGCGCCCCGTTCGGCCGAGCCGATGAACAAAGGCACGACCAGTCCGGCGCGCAATTCCTTGGTAAGGTCGTCGAACACCTGATCGCGCGGCGGCTCGATATCGGAAATCAGCTCCTCCATCAGCGCGTCGTCGTAGTCGGCGAGCCGTTCGAGCATGGAATAGCGGGCTTCCTTCTCGGTCGCGACGTCGCCCCCTGAAATGTCGACGACTTCCGACGGCGCATGTTCGCGATAGACATAGGCGCGCTCCAGCGCGAGATCTATGAAGCCGACCGCGACGCCATTGTTCCAGATCGGAACCTGGCGCAGCAGCAGCGGCGTGCGCGAAGCCTGCTGCAAAATGCTGAGCGCCTCGCGCACGTCGATGGTCGCGGCGTCGATCTTGTTCAGGAAAATGAAATGGGGCACGCCGAGCTCTTCGAGCTGGCGCAAAATAAGCTGCAGCGCCGGTATCTTGCGGGGGTCGGCCTCGCAGACGACGACGGCGGCGTCGACCGCCGGCAGGATATTGCGCGAGTCATGGGCGAATTCGACGGAGCCCGGCAGATCGACGAATGTGTAGCGGTCGCCCATATAATCGACCGTCGCGACATTGGACTCGACGCTCATCTGATGGGCGCGGGCTTCCGGACTGGAGTCGCCGACGCTCGCGCCTGCAGCGACGGCGCCCTGCCGCGGGATCGCGCCGGCGTGGGCCAGAATAGCCTCGAGAAGTGTGGTCTTGCCGCATTGGAAAGGGCCCGCCAGCGCAATCAGCCGGGGGCCCTGTGCTCTCGCCTCGTGAGAATGCGCTCCTTGGGACGACGCTTGGGACAATGTCTGGCCCATCACTCCCTCCTTATCGTCGAAGCCTGGTTTCGTCCGGCCCCGTTAGCTCATGGTTTCACCATGCGGCCGCCAGCGCAAGACGCCGTCGCTCGCCCGGCGCTTTCACGGTTGCGGAAAGCGCGATAGAAGGCGCAACCCATACGACAACGGAGCTATTATGCGCCCCAGTAAACGCGCGCCCGACGAGATGCGCCAGGTGAGTTTCGAGCGAGGCGTCGCCCGCTACGCCGAGGGCTCCTGCCTCGTAAAATTCGGCAATACGCAGGTGCTCTGCGCGGCGTCGCTCGAGGACAAGCCGCCGCCGTGGCTGCGCGGCCAGGGCCGAGGCTGGGTGACGGCGGAATATTCCATGCTGCCGCGCGCCACCCACACGCGCACGCGTCGCGAGGCCGCCGCCGGAAGGCTCTCGGGACGCACCCAGGAAATCCAGCGTCTCATCGGCCGCTCGCTGCGCGCGGTCACCAATCTGCCAGCGCTTGGCGAGCGGCAGATCGTCGTCGACTGCGACGTCATTCAGGCGGATGGCGGCACGCGCACGGCGTCGATCACCGGCGCCTGGCTGGCGCTGCATGATTGCCTTGATTGGATGCGTTCGCGCTCCATCGTCAAGGAAAGCCCGCTGCGCGATCATGTCGCCGCGGTGTCCTGCGGCATCTTCAACGCAACCCCGGTAATCGACCTCGATTACGCCGAGGATTCAACCGCGGCGACCGACGCCAATTTCGTTCTCACCGGCTCGGGCGGCCTCGTTGAAATTCAGGCGACCGCCGAAGTCGCGGTTTTTTCCCAAGATGAGCTGTCGGCCATGCTGGCGCTCGCCCAGCAGGGGGTTGCGGACCTCGTCGCTCTGCAGAAAGCGGCGCTCGCGTGAGCAAACGCGTCCACGTCAGCAGTAGGAGACCGCGATCTTATTTTGAAGGGACGGCGCGGCTCAAGCCGCGATTGGAATCCCTACCCGTCACGCGCCCTGCGTCGATCGCCGGGCGCGTTTCTTTCAGTGTTCCGCTTACGCCGGCGATGGCGGATTGATCGGCTGAGGATCAGTTTCCAACAGCGCATAAAGCAAATGGTCGCGCCACTGACCGTTGATGTTGAGATAGGAGCGCGCATAGCCCTCCTGTTTAAAACCGACGCGCTCCAGCAAGCGCTTCGAGGGCTCGTTCGTCGGCAGGCAAGCCGCCTCGATACGATGGAAGCCGCGCTTCTCGAAAGCATAGGCGCAAGCGGCGCGGGCGGCGCGGGTCATGTGGCCCTTGCCCGCATAGGGTTCGCCCATCCAATAGCCGAGCGTCGCCGCCTGCGACACGCCCCGCCGGACATGGCCGAAGGAGAGGCCGCCCATCAGCGCATCGTCCTCTTCACGGAAGATGAAAAAGGAATAGGCCTCGTCACGGGCCATTTCCTCGGCGTGGCGGCGCACGCGATAGCGAAAGCTCGCCCGTGTGAGATCGTCGATCGGCCAGAGCGGCTCCCAGGGCGTCAGGAAGGAGCGGCTTTTTTCGCGCAGTTCGGCCCATTCCATATAATCGCGCATTTCGGACGCGCGCAGATAGAGACCGTCGCCTCTAATCGGCAGGTCGCGTCGCCCGATTACGCTGAAGATCGCCATCGTTCTCCTTGCCAGACCTTGTCAGTTCTTCGCCGCGCGCGCGTGCGATGAAATAAATTCCGCGACTCGCGCGCCATCATTTTCAAGAATCGTGAATCGTTCCGGCGCGTCAAGTCGCGCCGCAATATTTTCAGGCGGCTGCGGACGCAGTCCGATGGCGCGCTCGATCGCGTCTGGAAACTTTGCCGGATGCGCCGTCGAAAGCGCGATGACGGGCGTCGCCGGATCTTTCGCAAGCCGCGCGCGCGCAGCGGTGACGCCGGTCGCGGTATGCGGATCGAGCACATAGCCGCTCTCGCGCCAGGTGCGGCGAATCTCCTCCGTCGTCTCGGTTTCGCCGACGGACTCCGCATCGAATTCGGCGCGAATGGCGGCGAGCGCTGCAGCCGGAATCTCGAAGGCGCCGGATTGGTCGAGCGAGGCGAAAGCGGCGCGGATCACCGCCGGATCGCGCCCGCTCGCGTCGAATAACAAACGTTCGAAATTGGATGAAACCTGAATGTCCATCGACGGCGACTGAGTCGGCGTGACGCCCCGCGGCTCGTAACGCCCACTTGCAAGCGCGCGCGCAAGAATGTCGTTGGCGTTGGTCGCGACGATCAGTCTCTCGATCGGCAGCCCCATCCGCTTGGCTACATAGCCGGCGAGCACGTCGCCGAAATTGCCCGTCGGCACGGCGAAGGAAATGTGCCGATGCGGCGCGCCTAGAGCGACAGCGCTCGTGAAGTAATAGACGGTCTGCGCGACGACGCGCGCCCAGTTGATCGAATTGACGCCGGCGAGTCCGACGCGCGAGCGAAAGTCGGCGGCGCGAAACAGCCGTTTCAAAATGGCTTGCGCGTCGTCAAAGGAGCCCTGCAGCGCGATCGTATGAACATTGTCGTCGTCGACCGTGGTCATTTGTTTGCGCTGCACGTCGGAGACCCGGCCGTGCGGAAAAAGGATGAAGACGTCGACGCGGTCCAGACCCTTGAACGCCTCGATCGCCGCGGCGCCCGTATCGCCGGACGTCGCGCCGACGATGGTGGCGCGTAGATTTCGCTCTTCGAGCACATGATTCATCATGCGCCCGAGGAGCTGCATCGCCAGATCCTTGAAGGCGAGCGTCGGCCCGTGAAAAAGTTCGAGAACGAAGAGATTGTCGCCGATCTGCGTCAGCGGCGCGATCGCGCGGTGACGGAACCCGCTATAGGCGCCTTCGGTCTGCGCCCGCAAAATCTCACGCGAAAACGTCTCGCTGAGATAAGGCGCGATCACTTGCGCCGTCGCTTCGGCATAGGGCTGGCCCGCGAGCCCGGCGATCTCGGATGGCGCGAGACGCGGATAGGCGAGCGGCGTGTACAGTCCGCCGTCGGTCGCGAGACCGGCGAGCAGAACGTCGTCGAAGCCAAGCTGCGCGGCCTCGCCGCGGGTTGAGAGATAGCGCAACCGTCGATCCATGGATGGAAGAGCGCGCGCCGCTCGCGCGCGTGTCAGTTCGCTTTTCATAGCATATTCGACAGCGCCGCAAGCCCGAGGTGGCTAGATGCGCTCATGCGCAAGAACGCCGCGTGCGTAGATCCCAAAAACGACGAGAAGCGCGAGCGACAGGCTGAACCACGTCACGGCGTAGGAAAAATGATTATTGACGATCGTTGGAACGCCGCCCATCGGCCGGGGCCAATCCCGCCCCGCTGCGGGAGCCGCGTCGAGAACGAGCGCGAAAGGCGCGGCGTCGGCTAAGCCGAGGGCGCCGGCGATCGCCGTGGGATCGCGCGCGAAAAAGACGCCCTTCTCGGGCTGGTCGACTGGCGTGAAGGGGTTGCGGCGCTCCGGCGCGCGGAGCAGTCCGACGAGCGTCACCTCGCCGGGAGGGGCGGCGCGTGTGGCGGCGTCACCGGCTTTTGAGGCGGGGAGAAATCCCCGGTCGACAAGCACGACGCCGCCGCTCGTCAGCGCGAAAGGCGTGAGCAACGAATAGCCCGGCTCTCGGCTCGCGCCCTCCGGCGGCGCGGCGAAGACGAGCGCATCGCGACCGTCGATAAAACGACCCGTCGCGCGCATATGCATGAAGTCGTAATCCTCAGCGCGAAGCATCGCCCATCGGTCAGGCGGCGAAACCGGCTGCGGGGCCTGCGTGGCGCGCTGTTCGACGCGTGCGATCAGCGCCTCTTTCTCGCCGAGCCGCCGCACCTGCCAAAATCCCAGACTGACCAGCAGCGCAAAGAGCAGCGTCGTCGCAACCGCCGGCCCCAGAAGCGCGCGGACGGCGGCGCTCACGATTGATGGCGGCTTTCTTCAGCCTTGTTGAAATATTGCAGGGCGATCAGCAGGCCCTTCGTCGGCCGCAGCAGCCCGACGCAGAGAATGGCCGACAGCGGCACAAGGATCGCGGCATGCACCCAATAGGACGGCTGATATGCCACCTCGACGTACCACAACACCGCGATCGCGACGAAGCCGACGACGGTCATGACGATGATCGCCGGACCGTCGCCCGCGTCGGCGAAGGTGAAATCCAGCCCGCAAACCTCGCAGCTTGGCGCGACCGTCAGCAGGCCGCGGATCATGTGGCCCTTGCCGCAGCGCGGACATCTGCCGAGGATTCCGTCGACATAGAGCGAAACGGGCGGATAGACGTGCTCTTGTGACATGTTGGTCCTCCAACGAAAACGGTCACGGGCGCGCCCGTGACCGTCCAAAGTTCAAACGGGCGTCGGCGCGCCTATTCCATTGTTCCGCCCCAGTTCCCCCACACGTAAATGCAGGCGAACAGAAACAGCCAGACGACGTCGACGAAGTGCCAATACCAAGCGGCGAACTCGAAGCCCAAATGCTGGTCCGGCGTGAAGGCGCCCCTGAAGACGCGCAGCAGGCAAACGATGAGGAAGATCGTGCCGACGATCACGTGGAAACCGTGGAAGCCGGTGGCCATGAAAAAGGTCGAGCCGTAATTCGTCGCCGCCGGCTTCGCCGGATCAAAGGCGAAGGCGAAGGGCGCGTGGAGATATTCATAGGCCTGGATCGTCGTGAACAGCAGGCCGAGCGCGATCGTCGCGATCAAGCCCTTCTTCAACACGTCGCGCTTGTTTTCCAAAAGGCCGTGATGCGCCCAGGTCAGAGTCGCGCCGGAGCTCAGCAGAATGAGCGTATTGAGCAGCGGCAGTTTCCAGGGGCTCAGCACTTCCATGCCCTTGGGCGGCCAAACGCCCTGGAACAATTCGGTGCGCAGAACCTGCGCCGCATCGGCCGGGAAAAGCGCCGAATTGAAGAACGCCCAGAACCAGGCGACGAAGAACATCACCTCCGAGAAGATGAACAGGATCATGCCGTAGCGATGATGCAGCCGCACGACCGGCGAATGGAATCCGCCGACGCTCGCTTCGCGGATGATGTCGCTCCACCACGCGTACATCACGAGGAGAATGCCGCCCATGCCGACAAAGAACATGGTGCCGCCGAAGGTCATGCCGCCGATCGGCGCGCCCTTGTGCTGCGCCATCCACATGACCGCGCCGATCGCCGTGATGAGCGCGGCGAACGCGCCCACAATCGGCCACGGACTCGGATCGACCAGATGATAGTCGTGTTCGGGTTTCGCGTGTCCGTCCGCCATCTTGCTCTTCCTTGTCATCGGCCGGCGGTACCGGCCAGTCCCCTAGTTTGCCGCGCGGTCAAGTCGCGCGGCGCCGTCAACCTTTCGGCTTTGCGGTCGCCGTCTCGCTCGTCTTCGCCGCAGGCGAATCCTTGATGGCGAAGAACGTGTAGGACAGCGTGATCTCGCGAACGCCGCGCATGCCTTCTTCGCGCTCAAGAGCGGGATCGAGATAGAAAACCACCGGCCATTCCTCGGCCTCGTGCGGTCCGAGCCGCTTCTCCTCGAAGCAGAAGCAGGCGACCTTGACGAAGAAGGCGCCGGCCTGGCCGGGCGTGACATTGTAGGCCGCCTGGCCGCTGGTCTCGCGACCAGAAAGATTCGCGACCTTGTAATAGACGGTTTTCGTCTCGCCGGTGCGCAAGGAGATCTTGGCGACCTCAGGCTCGAAGCGCCACGGAAGATCGCGGGCGACGTTGGCGTCGAAGCGCACGGTGAGCACGCGCTCGCCCGGGGACGGCGCACCGGCGAGATCGGTCCTCGGCGTGCCGCCAAAGCCAGTCGCCGCACAGAAGGCCCGGTAAAGCGGAGCCGAAGCGAAAGACAGGCCGAGCATCGCCGCCGTGCCCACGACCAGCGCCGCCGCGATCATCTGCGGGCGTTTGCGTGAACGAGGCGTCGGCGCATTCATCTCAGATCGTCCGATTGACGATGGCCGCGCCAAACTTCACGAGCGTGACGGCGTAGAACAGCACAGCGAGGAGCGCGATCGTGACGCCGATCGCGACGTTGCGCGCGCGACGGCTACGCGCCTGCTCTTGGGTCAGCACGACCCCTGGCCTGTCGAATAGACTGGCGCGCTCTTTCATCTTGTCTGCTGCATCGACCATTTCGTTCACCATTCGCTTAGCCGCCTAGATCAGCGCAAAGATATGCGCGGTCTGCTCGACGACGAGGACCAGGAACAGCAGGAATAGGTAGAGGATGGAGAACAAAAACATCCGGCGGGCCGCCAGACGGGCGGCGTCGCCTTCGCGCTGCTTGAAGACCGCCGCAGCGACGCCGACGAGCGCGATTCCGCAGCCGATCGAGACGAGGCCGTAGGCAAGCGACGCGAATCCCAGCAGCCATGGCGCAACGCCAAGCGGCGCGAGCGCCAGCGCATAGATCAGGATTTCGAGACGCGTGCGGTCTTCGCCGGCGACATTGGGCAGCATCGGCACGCCGGCGCGGGCGTAGTCCTCGCTTCTCAGCAACGCGAGCGACCAGAAGTGTGGCGGCGTCCACATGAAGATGATCGCAAAGAGCACGACGCTGGCAAGATTGATCTCGCCCGTCGCGGCGGCGAAACCGACCATCGGCGGAAGCGCGCCGGCGGCGCCGCCGATGACGATGTTCATCGGCGTCCAGCGCTTCAGCAACATCGTATAGATCACGACATAGAAGAAGATGGTGAAGGCGAGCAGCGCCGCGGCGAACCAGTTCGCGACATAGCCGAGCGTAAACACCGACAGCGTCGCCAGCACGAGACCAAAGCCAAGCGCCGCCTCGGGATCGAGCCGTCCGGCCGGGATCGGGCGCTTGCGCGTGCGCGTCATCAGCGCGTCGACGTCGGCGTCGTACCACATGTTGAGCGCGCCGGAGGCGCCGGCGCCGACGGCGATCGCGAGAAGCGAGGCAAAGCCGATCAGCGGATGCGGCGGCGTCGGGGCGAGCAGCAGGCCAGCGAGCGCGGTGAACACCACAAGCGACATGACGCGCGGCTTGAGAAGCGCGAAATAGTCCGACGGCGACGCGACCGAGATGCGCGGAGCCGGTTCGTCATGCAGATAGGATGCGTCGCTCATGGCGTTTCACTCAGAACCTTAGCCGCGGAGGCGGGCGCAGTGAGCCGCGTCATGCTCGCCGGCGCCGGCTTGCATCGTCGGCGCGCGTTCTTTCGCGCCGACGGGTCGTTTCGTTACCGCGCCGCCCCAGTGATGCGCGGCAGAACCTCGAACTGGTGGAACGGCGGCGGCGAAGACAGAGTCCATTCCAACGTCGTTGCGCCCACGCCCCAAGGATTGGCGCCGGCCAGCCGCTTCTTCATGAACGCCTCAATGATCGCGTAGAACCAGACGATCAGCGAGAGCGTGACAAAGATCATGCCGGAGGACGACACCAGATTCCACAGCGCGTAAGCGTCCGGATAATCGATGTAGCGGCGCGGCATCCCGCCCAGACCGAGGAAGTGCTGGGGGAAGAAGACGATGTTGACGCCGATGAACAGCAGCCAGAAGTTCGCCTTGGCCAGAGTCTCCGAATACATGTAGCCGGTCATTTTGGGGAACCAGTAATAGAACCCCGCATAGAGCGCGAAGACCGCGCCGAGCGACAGCGTGTAGTGGAAGTGGGCGACGACATAGTAGCCCTCATGGAACTGCTTGTCGGCGCTGGCGTTGGCGAGCACGACGCCGGTGATGCCGCCCATCGTGAACACGAAGATGAAGCCGATCGCCCAGACCATCGGCGCGCGGAACGAGATCGACCCGCCCCACATCGTCGCGATCCAGGAGAAGATCTTGATGCCGGTCGGCACCGCGATCACCATGGTCGCCAGCGTGAAGTAGCGCTGCGCATTGAGCGACAGGCCGACCGTATACATGTGGTGCGCCCACACGATGCTGCCGAGCACGCCGATGCTGACCATCGCGTAGGCCATGCCGAGATAGCCGAACACCGGCTTTTTCGAGAAGGTCGACACGATCTGGCTGATGATGCCGAAGCCGGGAAGAATGACGATGTAGACTTCCGGATGGCCGAAGAACCACAGCAGATGCTGGAACAGCAGCGGATCGCCGCCGCCGGCCGGATCATAGAACATCGTGCCGAAGTTACGGTCGGTGAGCAGCATCGTCACGCAGCCCGCGAGCACCGGCAGCACGAGCAGCAGCAGGAAGGCGGTCACGAGCATCGACCATACGAACAGCGGCATCTTGTGCAGCGTCATGCCGGGCGCGCGCATATTGAAGATCGTCGTGATGAAGTTGATCGCGCCAAGGATCGACGATGCGCCGGCGAGATGCAGCGCCAGGATCACGAAATCCATCGCCGGGCCGGGCGAACCGGTGTTCGACGACAGCGGCGGATAGAAGGTCCAACCGCCGCCAAAGCCCTTCATGCCCGGCGCGCCCTCGACGAACATCGAAATGACGGCGAGCACGAGCGAGGCGAAGAGCAGCCAGAATGAGATGTTGTTGAGGCGCGGGAAGGCCATATCCGGCGCGCCGATCATGATCGGCACGAACCAGTTGCCGAAGCCGCCGATGAGAATCGGCATGGCCATGAAGAAGATCATGAGCACGCCATGGACCGTGATGAACACGTTGTAGAGGTTCTTGCCCGCATCCAGCGCCATCGACGGATCGGCGCCCTGGAGCGCTTCCGCGAGACCCGGAAAAATCTGCACGCCCGGATACGCCAGCTCGAGGCGCATGCCGAGCGACAGCAGGAAGCCGATGACGCCGCCGACCGAACCAAGGATGATGTAGAGCGTGCCGATGTCTTTGTGGTTGGTGGAGAAGAGGAAGCGGCGCAAACCCCTCGGATGATCATGCGCCCCGGCCATCGTCGAACTCGCCATCGTCATGTTCCTTAGAAAACTAGTGTGTTCCGTTGCGTCTCGTTTCAGCGGCTATTCAGTGGCTCTCGGCGGCGACTCGCACCCGCGAATCGGCGCTGGCGAACTTCTGCTTCGCCTCGGCAAGCCACTCATTGTATTTCTCGCGGCTGACCGCGCGGATCACGATCGGCATATAGGCGTGGTCCTTGCCGCAGATGAAGAAGCACTGGCCGTAGTAGACGCCTTCCTTCTCGATCTTGAACCAAGTCTGATTCAAACGACCGGGAATGGCGTCCATGCGAACGCCGAACGAAGGCACGCCGAACGCGTGGATGACGTCGTTCGACGTGATGTGCACGGCGATGACCTCATTGACCGGCACAACCGCCTCATTGTCGACGGACAGCAGACGAAGATCGCCGGGCTGGAGTTCGGATTCCGGCTTCAGCATCTGATCGAAGCCAAAGCCGCCGCCCTGATCCTCCGGATACTTATAGGACCAGTACCACTGGTTGCCGGTCACTTTGATCGTGACGGACGCCTCCGGCACCTCAACCTGCTCCGCCAGCAGCCGCAGCGACGGGACTGAGATGAACAGAAGGATCAGGACCGGGATCAAGGTCCAGACGATTTCGAGCGGCGTGTTGTGCGTCAGCTTCGAAGGAATCGGGTTCTTCTGCTCGTTGAAGCGATAGCTGACATAGACCAGCAAGCCCAGAACGAAGAGCGCGATGAACGAAATGATCGGCATCAGCACCATGTTGTAGAATTGCTGAGTGCCCAGGCCGACGGGCGTCACCATGTTCGGCAGACCGAGACCGCCCGGGGTGGGCTGCCCTTCAACTTGTGCGAGGGCGAAGCCGGCGACCAAAGTCGCGGGAATCGCCACGGCGGCCGCCAATGCGCCACGCGTCAGCATCTGTCGATTGACGTTAAACATTAAAGCCGCCTTTCGAACCCTTCGCCAGACAGTCGTTGTTCTTTTTGTGATTTCCGCGCGCAGCCCGCCCAAAGCCCGCCCCGCTCGGTAGTCGGCCGGTTCAATCACAAACCGTCGGTCCGCGCAATTGTTGCAACGCCAGATTCGACAGACAAATCGTCGCGTCAAAGCGATTGCCAAACAATGCGGCGCGAACGCCGACGACCTTGACAGTTGAAGTCCATTTGATAGGCAACGGCATGTCGCGCTGGACGGCCCGCGGCGATCGGCCACTTTCCCTGCGTCACGAAATTGGAACGGCGACGGCGCCGTCCGCCAGGAGCCATCATGAAGCCCTTGCGCGCTGCGAAAACGCCTCGCCTGTTGCGACATCAGGTCGCGGCGGCGGGCTCATTGCTCTTACTGGCCGTCGGCGTCAACGCGAGCCATGCACAAGGCGGCCCCGCCAAGGCCAAATTCGGCGATTGGGAATTGCGCTGCGAGAAACCCGCGGGCGCGTCGGCGGAACAATGCGCGCTGATCCAAAGCGTCGTCGCCGAGGATAAGAGCAACGTCAACCTCGTCGTCATTGTCTTGAAGACGAGCGACGGAAAGAGCCGTCTGCTGCGTGTGATCGCCCCGCTCGGCGTGCTCCTGCCCAGCGGGCTCGGCTTGAAAATCGACCAAACCGACGTCGGCCGCGCCGGCTTCGTCAAATGTCTGCCGACGGGCTGCGTCGCCGAGGTGATGATGGACGACAAGCTCATCGATCAGCTGAAGAGCGGCAAGACCGCGACCTTCATCATTCACCAGGTTCCGGAAGAAGGCATAGGATTGCCGCTGACTCTGCAGGGATTCAAGGATGGATTCGCAAAGCTGCCGTAACGTTTGCTCGAAACGCCCGGTGAGAAAGCCCTCCAGAGCTGCGCAGAGTCGCCTGGCCATTGCTGTTTCAGCATCGATCGCGCTTGCGCCCGTGGCGGCGGCCTTCGAACTGCCGAGGCTTCGCGTGCCCAGCATCTTCGGCGGCGAGGACCAAAAAGAGGGGCAGCCGGCGCCGCCCGGCGCAACGCCCGATTGTCCCGAAGTCTTCGTCGAAAGCGGCGCGGCCATGCTGCGCTCGCCGCCGGACGCCGACAGCGCCAATGTGCGCTATCAGCTTTCGCTCGGCGAGACGGCGCGCGAATGCGTGGTCGACGGCGATCGTCTGACGATCAGAGTGGGCCTCGAAGGCTCCGCCGTGCTTGGCGCGCTCGGTCAGCCCGGCGCCTTTGGCGCCAATCTGCGGGTGTCGATTCGCCGTCTGAAAGACGATACGCTCGTCGCCTCAAAGACCTATCGCGTCAGCGCCTCAATCCCAAAAGGCGGAACGCGGGGCGAATTTCAAGTCGTCGCCGATCCGTTCACGGTGCCGCTCATGAGCTCCCGCGCCCAGGACGATTACGAAATTCTGGTCGGCTTTACCCAGGGCGCAGAAAAGCCGACAGCCGAGAAAAAGCGCAAGGGCGGCTAAAGCAGGCCGCGAAAAAGTTCAACGTGTTTTTCGATAAGAACCTGCTCAAGCATTTTGCTTTTGAGCGATTGCTTATCGACCACATGATTCCATGCGATCGATAAGCGCTTTAAGCCGCCCGTCTCGTCAGTGCGCGAGCGACTTCAGCTCCTTGATGCCGTCGCCGACGAAATCCTTGCCAGCGC
>JALHNR010000071.1 GCA_022843525.1 Methylocystis sp.
CCTCCAGGACGGCGCGCAGGGCTCTGGCGTTATGCGCCGCGTCGCCGCCGACAAGCGCCTGGATCGTCGCGCGGGGCAATCCCGCCTCTTCCGGCGAGAAGTCAAAGCTGCGGATCTCGCCGTCCTCGAGCGCGACGACATGGGTCACTCCTGTCGTCGTCGCCTCATCCAGTCCGTCGTCGCCATGCAGCAGCCAGACGCGCTTTGCGCCGAGTTCGCGAAGCGCGTGGGCCAAAGGTTCGAGCCAGTCGCGGGAGAACACTCCGATCATCTGCCGCTCGACCCGCGCAGGGTTACACAAGGGGCCAAGCAAATTGAAGATCGTACGCACGCCCAGTTCGCTTCTCACCGGCGCGGCATGGCGCATGGCCGGATGGTGCGTCGTCGCGGCCATGAAGCAGATTCCGGCCTCTCGCAGCGATGCGGCGGCGGCGGCTGGCGAGACGCCGACCCTGACGCCGAGTTCGCCGAGCACGTCGGAGGAACCCGACAGCGACGAAGCCGCCTTGCCGCCATGTTTAGCGACGATCACGCCGGCGGCTGCGGCGATGATCGCGGCAAGAGTGGAAATATTGTAAGTGCCGGCGCCGTCGCCGCCGGTCCCGACAATATCGATTGCGTCGGCCGGCGCTTCGACCGGCGTCATCGCGGCGCGCATCGCCTCGGCGGCCCCGATGATCTCGTCAATCGTCTCGCCGCGCAGTCGCAGGCCCATGAGAAAGGCGCCAAGCTGGGCGGATGTGGCGTCGCCGCTAAAAATTAGAGAAAACGCCGCTCTCGCCTCGTCGCGGGCGAGGGGCGCGCCGGAGACCAGCGCGGCGATGTAGGATTTGAAATCCTCGCTCACTGTCGTTCAGCGCCGTTGCGCAAGGCCAGGGCCGCCGGCCGATGGCTGCAGGCGACCTTCGAAGCGGTCCTCACGCCGCCTTCTCACGCCGGCGGGGGCCCTCGTTCCACTCCCGAGCGAGATCGAGGAAATTTTGTAAAATTTTGTGGCCGTGCTGCGAGGTGATGCTCTCGGGATGGAACTGCACGCCATGCGTCGGCAGCGTCTTATGCGACAGCGCCATGATGAGGCCGTCCGGCGTCTCGGCGGTCACCCGCAGGCAGTCGGGAAGGGTGTCGCGGCTGACGATCAGCGAATGGTAGCGCGTCGCCTGGAAGGGCCCCTCGATGCCGCGAAACACAGCGTCGCCGTGGTGGAGAATGGTGGCCATCTTGCCGTGGATCGGCAGCGGCGCCCGAATGACGTCGCCGCCAAACACCTCGCCGATCGACTGATGGCCGAGGCAGACGCCGAAGATCGGCACGGTGTCGGCGGCGGCTGAGATCAGCTCCATGCAGATCCCCGCCTCATGCGGCGTGCAAGGGCCGGGCGACAGCACGATCGCGTCGGGTCCGCCGGCCAGCACTTCGGCGACCGAAACGGCGTCGTTGCGGTGCACGGTGACGTTCGCGCCCAACTGGCCAAAGTAGTGAACCAAGTTGAAGGTGAAGCTGTCGTAGTTGTCGATAAGCGTGACGTTGGACATTGGGCTGCTGTCCAGCCTCCTGGCGCGGGTTTGACAGTGCAATAGGCCGGGTGGCGGGCTTAAGCAACCGTCGGACGGCTATCGTCCCGCGGCGAGAAGCGCCAGTCCGGCCGAACATCTTTGATCATCATGATCTCGGCCAGCGACTGGCGGGTCAGGAGACCCAAGAACCGTCCCTCCTCGTCGGTTACGCCGACCGTCTCTCCCCCAGTAAGCTTAGGCAGGACGGCGTCGATGCTCTCTCGACTATCGATCGTCTCCGGCTCCTGGCGAACGAAAGGCGCGATCGGCGCGCCGGGTTCGGCAGCCCGCAAGGCCTCGATGATGTTGGTGCGGGACAGGAAGCCGCTGAGCCGGCGCGCGGCGTCGACGACCGGGAATTCGTCCTGCGACGTGGCCAGAAGGATATCCACCGCTTCGCGCACGCTTGCGCTGCGCTCGATCACGGCGATGCGCGTCTCCATGGCGTCGGCCGCTTTCAGGCCACGCGCCGCCTCCGACATCGACGTCATCTGCGCTTCGCCCGCCGCCGCGATATAGACGAAAATCGCGATGAAAAGCAGCAGCGGATTTCCGAACAGCCCAAGAAAACCGAGCAGGAAGGCGAAGCCCTGACCGATCTGCGCGGCGATGCGCGTCGCACGGCCCTTGCCAATCCAGATCGACAGAGCCGCCCGCAGCACGCGGCCGCCGTCCATGGGAAAGGCCGGGATCAAGTTGAACGCCGCAAGAAAGATATTCACGGCCGCCAGACGTTTTAAGAGATTGACGGACGGGTCGCTGATCTGGATCCCGTCGGACACGTCGACGGCGCCAAGAAACAGGATCAGCAAAGCTGCAATGACGAGATTGACCGCCGGACCCGCCAGCGCGATCAGCAGCTCCTGGCGGGGCTTATCGGGCATTTTTTCCATGTCGGCCACGCCGCCGATCGGCAGCAGCGTGATCACCGGCGAGACGATGCCATAGCGCCGCGCCGTCAAAATGTGGCCGAATTCGTGCAACACGACGCAAAAAAAGATCGCGACGATGAACAGGAGACTGTCGCGCGCCGCGACGGCGCCGCCGCGCTGGTAAGCCGCAAAGCCGATCCAACCCAGGAGCAGCAGGAACGTGACGTGAATGCGCACGGCGGTTCCCATGAAGGAGCCGATCGTGAGGGACCATCGCATTTGAACTCCTGCGGTCGTGGTTAACAGCCGGTAAGATAGGACTGAGCGGCGGTTTGCGCTAGAGCGCTTCCCGATCACATGGATCATGTGATCGATAAGGAAGCGCTCAAAATCAAAATGTTTGAGCAGGTTCTCATCGACAAAGTCTGGCAACTTATTCGGAACCTGCTCCAAGCGCGGGGATGCGCACGAAAAACGCCGGCGAAGCGGCCCTGGGGCGCTTGCCGGCGATAGAGAGACTACGGTTGAGAGACGAGAAGAAAGCGAGATCGCGTCAGAGGCGATAGCGGACCTGATCGGTCCAGAAGCGCTCCAGTCGCGAAAGCGACGTATTGAGAGTGCGAAACTCATCGCAGGAAACGCCGCCGATCTGCTCGACCGTCAGCGCGTGCTTCTCATAAAGCTGCGCAACGATGTCGTGAATTTGCTTGCCCTTCGGAGTCAGGCTGATGCGCACCGAACGGCGATCAAGGCGCGAGCGGGCATGATGCATATAGCCCATGTCGACCAGCTTCTTGACGTTGTAGGAAACATTGGACCCGAGATAATAGCCGCGCGTGCGCAACTCGCTCGCGGTCAACTCCTTGTCGCCGATGTTGTAAAGCAGCAGCGCCTGCACGGAATTGACGTCGCCAAGATCCCGGCGGTCGAATTCGTCCTTAATGACGTCGAGCAGACGGCGGTGAAGGCGTTCGACGAGCGTGAGCGCTTCGAGATAAACCGGTCGGATCTCGCTGGCGCGATCCTCGCGGGCAGGGGCTGTCTTGGTCATGGCGCTCATCGTCTTCTCCATCAGGGCGGATGCATCGCGCATCTCTTGATCGGCGTTCGATGAGATCAAATTAGATCGGCGCAGGTGAAAGGCAGTTTAAACAACAGCCTGAATCGCGCGTTTACCCCGATGGGGGCTGTTTGCGGTGAATGAGAGATGAACTTAAACGTTCGATTTACGCTAATGATTCCTCTAACAAACCTGCGCATTAGGAAGCTTTTGGCGGTTTCCTGTCGAATTTGCGGCGACGGCGGCGTTCGCGCATGTGCTGCGCCTCGATATCGCGTCCGGCCTCGAAGGTCAGCCCGAAATACATGGCGATCAGCACGGCGTTGACGCCGATCAGCCAATAACCGCCGGTGAAGAATCCCGGCATGCTGAGCGTAAGAAAAATCTGCGCGCTCGCAACGAGCAGCCACAACACGCCGCCCCAGGGCGTCGCCAGCCACAAACCGACTCCGGCGATCAGATCGAGCACGGCGAAGAAAATAACGGCGGAGGCTGCGCTCTGCGGCATGGTTTCAAAGATCGAGCGTTCCGCAGCGAGAATGATCCGCCACTGCATCAAACCTTGCACGAGCCAAAATAACGCGACGATGCGCATGAAGCGCGAGAGCAGCACGCCCCATTTCGCGGCGTCGCCGCCATTCGGTTCGCCGACGCGAATTGCGCGGTAGGGATCGTCGCCGTCGTCGTAGATCGTTGGGCCGTCCATCAGATGCGCCGCCGCCTGTTTCGCTGTCCATGCGCTTTGGCGGAAATGGCTATTGCCCCCGCCGCGCGCGCGTTGCGAAGCGAACCGCTTCCTCGGCGGCGCGGAAAAGCGCTTTCGCCTTGTTGACGCATTCGCGGTGTTCATATTCCGGTTCGCTATCGTAGACGACGCCGGCGCCTGCCTGCACATGCATCTTGCCGTCCTTCACGATCGCGGTTCGCAGCACGATGCAGGTGTCCATTTGGCCGCCGGCGCCGAAATAGCCGATGCAGCCGCCATAGATGCCGCGCTTGTCCGTCTCGAGCTCGTCAATGATCTCCATGGCGCGCACTTTCGGCGCGCCGGAGACGGTGCCGGCAGGAAACCCCGCGGCAAGCGCGTCGATGCAATCGTGGCGCGCATCGAGCTCGCCTTCAACATTGGAGACGATGTGCATCACGTGACTGTAGCGCTCGATGGTGAAACTATCAGTGACGCGCACCGTGCCAGTCTTTGCGACGCGGCCAACGTCGTTGCGGCCGAGGTCGAGCAGCATGAGATGTTCGGCGCGCTCCTTTTCATCGGCGAGGAGATCCGCCGCCAGACGCTCGTCCTCCGCCGTCTCCTCGCTGCGCCAGCGCGTGCCGGCGATCGGCCGAATCGTCACCTTGGCTTCGGCGACGCGCACGAGGATCTCGGGACTCGAACAGACGATCTGGAACGCGCCGAAATCGAGAAAGCATAAAAACGGAGCCGGGTTCACGCGGCGCAATGCGCGATAGAGCGCAAAGGCGGGCAAAGCGAAAGGCGCGGTGAACCGCTGAGACAACACGACCTGGAAGATGTCGCCGGCGCGAATGTATTCCTTGGCGCGCTCGACCATCTCGAGAAAACGCGATTGCGGCGTATTCGACACCGGCTCCTGAGCGAGAAGCTGCACGTCGGTCCCGCCGTCGCGATGCTCCAGCGGCGCCTCCAGCGTCGCAACGACTTTGTCGAGGCGCGCGAGCGCGGCTTCATAGGCCGCCTTCGCCGCGACGCCGGCTTTTGGCCGAGCGGGCGTGACAATGGAGATTTCGTCGCGAACCGTGTCAAAGACGATCATGACCGTCGGACGCATGAAAAGCGCGTCAGGCGCGCCGATCCTGTCTTGCTTGGCCGGTCCGAGGCGCTCCATCTGGCGCACCATGTCATAGCCGAGATAGCCGAAGACTCCCGCCGCCATCGGCGGCAGCCGCACGGCCTGCGGCACGGCGGATTCGGCGATGAGCTGACGCAAGGCGACGAGCGGCGCCCCCTCGCAGGGCGTGAAGACGCTCGCGTCGTCGAGCGCGGCGCGATTAATTTCCGCTCTGTCGCCGACGACGCGAAAAATCACGTCCGGGTCGAGGCCGATCATCGAATAGCGGCCGCGGGCGGCGCCGCCTTCCACGGATTCGAGCAGAAAAGCAGCGCCGCGCCGTTCGCGCGTGAGCTTGAGATAGGCGGAGACCGGCGTTTCAAGATCGGCGACCAACCGGGTCACGACCAGCTGCGGCCGATCAGCGTCGTATTCGGCGCCGAAGGCGTCGAAGTCAGGCTCGAACAGCGCGCCGCTCACTTGTCGCGTTCCGCTCCGGTCGCGGCTTCCAGGGCCTTCTGGTTGATATCGACGCCAAGCGCCTTCTCGAGGCCGCCGACATATTGCTCCAGCAGGTCGTTGTGAATGGCAGGCTTCAGTTGTTCGGCGATCGTCTTCGCTTCGATCGAGTTCGGGTCGAATACGGGAGTCGTCGAGTCGCGCACGAAAAACACCAGCCGCCCATTATCGACGACGACGGAGCCGGCGTTGCGCGGCGCCACATCGAAGAAACGAACGATGACGTTGGTGTTGAAGTCGGGCCGTGCTTCGCGCTTCACGTCATTGGCGCGTTGGGTCTGAACGCCCACTTCCTTGGCGACGTCTTCGATTGGCCGGCCGGCGTTCAGCTTGGCGACGATTTCATCGGCCTTGGCGGCGAGCGCCTTTTGCGCTGCGTCGCTGCGCATGGCGTCGACGACGGCCGCCTTCACTTCTTCGAATGTCTTCTGCCGGGCGGGCTCGATGCTGTTGACCTCGTACCAGACATAGCCGCCGTCACGCGTCGCGACAGTATCGTTATCGACCCCGATGTCCGATGCGAAGGCGGCCTTCACGAGCTCTGGACCGGAAGGAAGGCCGGCGATCGGCTTGCCGCTGCGGTCATTGCCTGCATCGTCGACGCCGTCATAGACCTGCGTCTCCAGCCCCACGGCCTTTGCGGATTCGGCGAGCGTTTTGCCAGAGGCGCGTTGATCCTCGATGGCCTCATGGAGCCGGC
This sequence comes from Methylocystis sp., assembly GCA_022843525.1. Taxonomy (GTDB): domain Bacteria; phylum Pseudomonadota; class Alphaproteobacteria; order Rhizobiales; family Beijerinckiaceae; genus Methylocystis. The sequence continues at coordinate 6,510 of JALHNR010000071.1, forward strand.
GCACTTCAGGCATGGCGCCCTGCGCGGCGATTTCCGCGCGCAGTTCCGGCTCGGCCTGCTCGAAAGTCTTGTTGTAGACCGCCGGGGCGATGCTCTTGACCTGAGACACGACGGCGCCGAAGGCGGTGTGAACCGGCTCTGTGAGCCCCGGCTCGGCAAGCGCAAATACGGCCGCGCCGACCTTGGGATCGCCAAAGTCGCGCTGCTCGACGAGGCCGAGGTTGACGTCCTTGGGATTGAGTTTGAGCTCGGCCGCCATCGCCTCGATGTCCGCGCCCGCTTTGAGTTTGGCGAGCGCGGCTTCGGCTTCCGTGTCGGTCTTGAACACGATCTGCCGCACGTCACGCCTTTCCGGCATTCCGTAGCGCTTCGATTTGACCTCGTCATAAAGCTTGCGCACCTGCTCGGCAGGCACGGTCTCCGGCTTCCCGACCGTGGAAGGGCTGACGACCAGCGCCGTCAGCTTGCGGTATTCCTTGGCGCGGAAGCTCTGCTCGCGTTCGTCGAAGTATTTTTTCAGCTCTTCGTCGGATGGCGTCGCCGCGGCGCCGGCCAGCGACGGCGGCAGAATGACGTAGTCGATCGTTCGCGAATCATTGCGGAAACGATAGATCGCCTCGACCATCAATTTGGGCGGCTCGGCTCCGGCGACGACGACGTCGGTGATCATCTTGCGCAGATAAGTGTTCTTCTGATCCGCGACGAAGCCGCGCTCGGTGAAGCCGGAGTCATTGGCGATCTGCTTGAAGCGCATGGCGTCGAATTTGCCGTCGGGGCCCTGAAACACCTTTTCGGACGCGAGCAGACGCTGGGTGGTCTCATCGCTTGCGGCCAATCCGAGCTGCCGCGCCTTTTGGTCGAGCGCGACTTCGGTGACCAGGCGCTCCAGGATCTGCAGATCCAGTCCTGATTGATGGGCTTCCTCATTGGTGATCGCGCGCCGCATCCGCTGCTGAATGCGGCGGAGCTCGTTTTGGTAGGCGCTGCGATAGGTCTCGACCGTGACTTCGCCGCTGCCGACTCGGGCGAGCCGCTGGGCCGTCATGCCGCGAAACACGTCTCCCACGCCCCAGATCGAGAAGCTGATGACGATGACGCCCATGACCAGCGCCATGATGGAGCGGCCGATCCAGTTCTGCGAGGCGACGCGCAGGCCTTCTAGCATGAGTATTGCTTCCTTGGGTGCGTTGGATCCGGCTTCCCGGTTTTGGCGGCGGACTATAGGGAGGGGGCGGGCGCGTGGCAATGCGCTCCGCACAGAACCGCCGACGCGTCGAAATGCGCTATTGCCCTGCGTTTCGAATGCCTGCAGTCTCCCCCCGACCAGACCCGCGCCCGAGCAGTTCCAATCCGAGCGCGCGCCGAAAATGAGAGCCGATAATGGATGAAACCGTCAACGCGGTCGCTGAGACTGGCGTGGAGGCTCCAGGTCCCAAAGTCGAGGCTGAGCCCGGGGACCTACAAGTGGCCGGGCGCGCGGCGCATCCCAATGCGCCGCATCCAGACGTGCGTCGCCTGCGGGCTGATGCCGAGGCCGTCCGGAAGGCGTTTGAATCAGGAGAGTTTCCCTACAAGACGCGCCTGAGCGAGAAGGTCTACCTGCGGCACATGGAGCTGCTCCAGGTGGAACTCCTGAAAGCGCAAAACTGGGTGAAGGAGACCGGTCAACGCATCGTCTTGCTGTTCGAGGGGCGCGACGCCGCCGGCAAGGGCGGCACCATCAAGCGTTTTATGGAACATCTTAACCCGCGCGGCGCGCGGGTCGTCGCGCTGGAGAAGCCATCTGAGCGCGAGCGCAGCCAGTGGTATTTCCAGCGCTACATCCAGCACCTGCCGGCGGCGGGCGAGATCGTTTTCTTCGACCGCTCCTGGTACAATCGCGCCGGCGTCGAGCGGGTGATGAATTTCTGCACCCCGAACGAATATCTCGACTTCATGCGCCAATGTCCCGATCTTGAGCGCATGTTCGTCAATTCCGGCGTTCGCCTCTACAAATATTGGTTCTCGGTGACGCGCGAGGAGCAGCAGCGCCGCTTCCGCTCGCGCATGAACGATCCCTTGAAGCAGTGGAAACTCTCGCCAATCGACCGCGCGTCAATGGACAAATGGGACGATTACACCGAGGCGAAGGAGGCGATGTTCTTCTTCTCCGACACGGCCGACGCGCCCTGGATCGTCATTAAATCGGACGACAAAAAGCGCGCGCGCCTCAATTGCATGCAGCACTTTTTATCGAGCCTCGATTATCCGAATAAAGATCATAGCGTCGTCCACGGACCCGATCCGCTCATCGTCGGCGCCAGCGCACACGTCATCGGCCGCGACGAGCACATTTTGGGCAAGTCGCTTGCGATGGACGTCCAGAAGAAGCGCAAGCGCACCCGCTAGAGCTTTACGGTATGGGCGTGGACATCGCGCCCGGAGTGCCGCGCCAAAATCTCCTGCGCCTTGTGTTCGCGCTGAGAATCCCACGTCCGCACCCAGAGAAGGAGTCCGCCATGGCGAAGTTGTTCTTCAAGGTGTTTCGCGTGATGTTCGCCGATCAGCCTGGCCAAAGCCGCGCCGAGCACGCCTGCGCTTCCTCCCGCGAGCAGCGCGCCCGCGATAACCGTCGCCAGGGCGCCGCCTGACGCGAATATGGCGCTGATCGCCGCGCCGGCGCCGACATACACCAGCCCGCCGATCACGCCGCCTTGCGCATCGCCGATCGATTCCACCGACACGTAATGCGTCCGCGGCGCGGCCTCCTCGTCTTCAAGCTCGGTGACCTTTTTGTATTTATGACCGAGCTTTTCGTCGACGGCTTCCTCGCTTGCGAGCAGACTGATCTCAGCGCGATCGAAGCCCGACGACATCAGATCGTCGATGGCCTCTTGGAGCGCGCCAGCGTCGTTGAAGACGCCAACGACCTCGCGCGTCTGACTCTGTTCTTCTTCAATTGTCATTAACGCGTCTCCTTGAAAAGAAGGCTGTCCGGCGAGCGTAAACCGCGCCGTATCTCTTGGATAAGGGGCCGGGCTCGCGGAACTTCAAGCGCGCGGCTGGCCAATTGCGGCGAACGCCGCCGTGGCGAATCGACGCCCTGCTGTTGGGGCGGTCGTCGCTACTTGTTGTCACGCCTTCTTGGTCCTGAACTCATAGCCGCCATTTGAGTTGAAACCACTAAGTTGGAGAAGGCAGCATGTCCGGTGACGAAAAGACGATTGGAGCGCTGCGTGAGGCGCTCGACGACGAGTACAAGGCTCGCGCGACCTATCAAGGCGTGATTGACAGATTCGGGCCGGTCCGACCTTTTGTGAATATCATCGAAGCCGAAGAGCGCCACGCGAACGCGCTTCTCCGTCTTTTTGAACGCTTCGGCATTGAGCCGCCGAAGGACAGATGGGCGGGTCAGGTCCCGGCGCCCTCGAGTCTTGCCGATGCGTGCAAAGCGGGAGTCGAGGCGGAGATCGAGAACGCCGCGATGTATGCGCGGCTTTTGGCGCAAGTCAGCGACGCGAGAGTTCGCGATGTCTTGACGCGGCTTCAACAGGCTTCGCAACAGCGCCACCTCCCGGCGTTCCGCCGCTGTGCGGAGCGTCGATCCGGTGTATGAGCGCTCTCTTCCTTGCATTGCCGTTGCGCCGAGTTTTGCCGCTATCGTCACGGCCCCGCCTGGATTGAACATGACCCTTGAGAGAGACAGCGGTCCTTCGCTCAACGCGCCAGCATCCAACCGCCGAGGCCAATGAGAACGACTCCCCCGATCAGGCGGCTGATGGCGGCGTAGCGGGTATTGACAATTTTCTGCACGGCGAAGGCCGCTAATCCGAAGATGACGAGATCGTCCAGCATGAAAAAGCCGACATAGAGCCCAATGTAGGCATAGTGCAGAGCGATCGGCAGATCGGTCAACGCAAGCAAGTGCGTGTAGATCGCCGGCAATGCTGCAGAGCAGATGAATTCGATCGCGTTCACCGCGAAGGCCAGCGCAATCACCATGACGAGGCTGGCGATCCCTACGGGCGCGGCGACGATTTTGCGCCCCCACTGCATCGTGCGCTGGCGCTGCTCCATGTCGCCCACTTCGCAGACGACCTCTCCGCGGGCTGCAGCGACGCCGATGAGATGGTCGAGACCGAAACCGATGGCCGTCAGCGCGATGAGTTGCGTGAGCGGACGAATATATCCAATGAAAAGAAAAGTGTTGAGCCACGCGGTCATGAACAGGAAGTACAGGACTCCTGAAGCGAGCACGAACGTGCCGACCAGCCACCAGATTTTTTGTCGATCCTGAATATTTACGATGAGAGAGATCAGGTAGATCAGCACCCACATCGCGCATGGATTGAACCCGTCCGACAAACCCATGAGCGCTGTCAGCGCGAGAAGGGAATGATGCGTCGGATCAACTTCGCCGATGAGCGGAATAGTAATTTTCGATTCGGCCGCGCGTCGCGCAACGGTTTCCTGGCCGGAAAGCAGCGCGAGAATTTCGCGCCCAGTGGTTTGCGCTGAGTCAAAGCCAATGACATAGCGCGAACCGCGCACGAAGAGGGGAACGGCTGGGCTTTCTATGCCGTAGTGCTTCACCACTCTTCGAAAGAGCGCCTCGCTCGACGACTTCGAAATGTCATGTAGCACGTAAGCGATCTTGCGCCGCTGTTTGAGAAACTCGATGGCTTCATGGCAATGCGGACAGTCGGGAGAGAAAAATACATGCAGCTGGCCATCCTCGCGCCAGTCGATCTGCGCGGGCGGGCTACCCGGCTCTGCAAACTGCAGCCACGCGAAAGCGAGTCCAAGAAGAACGGCGAGCGCGACGCGAAATTGAGGGAGTGTCAATTTTCGCTCCTTAGCAAATGCGGGAAAATGAATTTAGCAGCTCTGGAGATCGATCTGCTGTGGCTGCTAGCGCCCGAATGTCGCGCGGACCAGGGATTCTCGATGTATCGTTGGGCTGAGGGCGTAGGGCGCACGGCAATCCCGACAAGCGTCATCTTCAAAAAAAATTCACCATAAAGTTAAGGCCCTGCTTGCACTGCAGATATCGCTTGTTTAAAAAAGGAACGCTGAAGCTGGAAGAGGCGCGAGTTGTAGCCCTTCCCCTTCCCGAGGGGCCCGAGACATGCGCTCGGTCGACTGAGCCCTGACAGCTGTGGGCGGCGCGGCCGCCCCTTACGAGCGCCCCAAAAGGAAATCCTATGCTGCGATCTCTTGGTCTTGCAGGAACGATGACGCTTGTACTTTTGACTGCGCCAGCGAATGCTTTCGACGTCATGGCCCCGGATTACGGCGGACGCGTGGAGCAATATGAAGCCAGGCTTGCGAGGGCGCGGGCGCGTGGCGAGCCAATCCGGATTGGCCCGACCGAATGCGATTCTTCATGCACGCTTTATCTGGCGAATCCCCAGTCCTGTGTTTCCGAGGGCGCGGTTTTCGGCTTCCATGCGCCCTGGTTTGGCGGGCCCGAGGGGGGCGTGGTCGATCCGCGCATGACCGCCGTCTTCGCCGCGCATTATAAGCCCCGGCTGCGCCAGGCCTTCATGGCGCACGTGCGGCGCCACGGCAATCAAGCTCCGGCGCCCATGCTGCGCATCACCGGCCGCCAGCTCGCGGCGTATGGCTATCGCCTCTGCTGATTTAGGGTAGATCGACGGGCGCGGAGACTTGATCGGGAGATCGCAGCGCTCCGCGCTCATACCAACCCTTGCTTCTGTTCACGATCGCGACCAGGCTCAGCATCACCGGCACTTCGATGAGCACGCCGACCACGGTGGCGAGCGCAGCGCCCGACTCGAAGCCGAACAGGCTGATCGCCGCCGCAACGGCGAGCTCGAAGAAGTTGCTGGCCCCGATCAGCGAGGATGGGCCGGCGATGCAATGCGGTTCGCCTGCGAAGCGGTTCAGCAGATAGCCGAGTCCGGCAATGAAATAGACCTGAACCAGCAGCGGGACCGCGAGCATGGCGATGATCGCCGGCTGGCGGATGATTTGATCGCCCTGAAAACCAAAGAGCAGCACAAGCGTCGCGAGCAGCGCGACCAGCGAGAGCGGGCCGATTTTTTCGAGAGCTTGCGCGAGCCTCTTCTCGCCGCCCGTGGCAAGCAGCCGCCGACGCGCGGCCTGCGCGATGATTAGCGGCACGACAATGTAGAGAACGACGGACAGGAAAAGCGTATTCCACGGCACGGTGATCGCGGAAAGGCCCAGCAGCAAGGCGACGATCGGCGCGAAGGCGACCACCATGACGGCGTCATTGAGGGCGACCTGACTCAATGTGAAATGCGGCTCGCCCTTGGTGAGGTTCGACCAGACGAACACCATGGCGGTGCAGGGCGCCGCTCCCAGAAGGATCAGGCCCGCGATATAGGAGTCGACCTGATCGGCAGGCAGATAGGGCCTGAAGAAAGAGCCGATGAAAATCCAGCCCAGGAGCGCCATCGAGAAGGGCTTCACCGCCCAGTTCACGAAGAGCGTCACACCGATGCCGCGCCAATGGCTGCCGACTTCACTGAGCGCGGCGAAATCGATCTTCATCAGCATCGGCACGATCATCAGCCAGATCAGCGCCGCGACGGGCAAATTGACCTTTGCGACCTCCATCGCGCCAATTGCGTGAAACGCGCCCGGCAAGAAATGGCCCAGCGCGACGCCGGCGACGATGCAGAGCGCCACCCAGAGCGAGAGATATCGTTCGAAAATAGTCATTGGCTTACTCCGCGACCGCGTTCGGCGATGTTGCGCCTTCCATCTCGCCGATCTCGCGCAGGCGCTGGCTGAGCGCGAGTTTGTCGAGGCGATGCAGCGGAATC
>JALHNR010000072.1 GCA_022843525.1 Methylocystis sp.
TCGGCGCGCGCAGCCGAGGCAAATCTTGAATGAGCAGAGCGACGAGAACAAGCGCAACGAAGAACGCTGTGGTGGCGGCGGCCGTCGTCACGCCGCCTTCGCTTTCTCCATCATCTCGACGAAGCGGCGGAAAAGATAATGGCTGTCCTGCGGGCCGGGCGAGGCTTCGGGATGATGCTGCACCGAGAAGGCCGGGCGGTCAGTAAGCGCGATGCCGCAGTTCGAGCCGTCAAACAGCGAACGATGGGTCTCGACGGCGTTTGCCGGCAGGCTGTCGCGATCGACCGCAAAGCCGTGATTCATCGAGACGATCTCGACCTTGCCGGTGGTGAAATCCTTGACCGGATGATTGGCGCCGTGATGGCCCTGCGGCATTTTCTTCGTCTTGGCGCCAACGGCGAGCGCCATCATCTGATGGCCAAGACAAATGCCGAAGGTCGGAACTTTCGCTTCGAGCAGATCGCGGATCACAGGCGCGGCGTATTTGCCGGTCTCGGCCGGATCGCCGGGGCCGTTTGAGAGAAAGACGCCGTCGGGGTTCAGCGCCAGAATTTCTCCGCTTGTCGCGGTTGCCGGCGCGACCACCACTTCGCAATCCTGTTCGGCGAGGAGCCGCAGGATGTTGCGCTTCACGCCGTAGTCGACCGCCACCACGCGAAATTTCGGCGCGCCGTCGCGAACGCCATAGCCGCCGCCGAGCCGCCAGATCGTCTCGCGCCAGTCGTAGCGCTCCTTCGAGCCGACGCTCGGCACCAGGTCCATGCCGTCGATTCCCGGCCATGCGGCCGCCTTGGCTTTCAGCGCCGCAATGTCGAAGCGGCCGTCCGGCGCATAGGCGATGACGGCGTTTTGCATGCCGCGCTCGCGAATGAGCGTCGTGAGCGCCCGCGTGTCGATGCCGCACATGCCGACAACGCCGCGCCCGGCAAGCCAGTCGGCGAGCGGCTTCTGCGCGCGGAAATTCGAGGGGTCGGTGCAGGGCGCCCCGAAGATGGCGCCGACCGCGCCGGCGCTCTTGTCGAGATCGACGGTTTCGACGTCTTCTTCGTTAGTCCCGACATTGCCGATGTGGGGGAAGGTGAAGGTGACGATCTGCGCGGCGTAGGATGGGTCGGTGAGGATTTCCTGATAGCCGGTCATGGCGGTGTTGAAGCAGACTTCGCCGACCGCTTCGCCGACCGCGCCGAGCCCATAGCCCTCAATCACTTCGCCGCCGGCGAGAACAAGCACGCCGGTGTGGAGGGGTTTCTTCCAGCCGTTATCTTGATCGAAGGTCATACAGGTCTCAGCTCTCCGGCGCGTCGCTGGCTTGACAGCGCTCTCGCCGCGCGTCATGGCCGGACTTGATCCGGCCATCCACGGCTGTGGCGCCACGTGGACGCCCGCGACAAGCGCGGGCATGACGCGATTGGCTGAGGATGTAATGCATCCGCCCCGGAATTGGAAACCCCAAGGACATAACATGCGCGAGAAGATTGCGGCGGACCTCAAGACGGCGATGAAGGCGGGCGAGCGCGCCAAGGTCGACGCGCTGCGGCTCATCAACGCGGCGCTGAAGGATAAGGACATTGAAGCGCGCGGCGCGGGCAAGACGCTCAGCGGCGACGACGAACTCGCGCTGCTCCAGAAAATGATCAAGAGCCGGCAGGAGTCGCTGGAAATCTATGAAAAAGCCGGGCGCGAAGATCTCGCGGGCAAGGAGCGCGGCGAAATCGCGGTGATTTCCGCCTATTTGCCGCAGCAGCTCTCTGAGGCGGAAGTGGCGGAGGCCGTGAAGACGGCGATCGCCGAGACCGGCGCGGCCTCGATCAAGGACATGGGCAAGGTCGTCGCCGCGCTCAAGGCGAAGCATACGGGCCGCATGGATTTCGGCAAAGCCAGCGCTGCGGTGAAGGCGGCGCTGTCAGGCTAGAGCCCCCCTCTCCCGCGAAGCGGGGTGGGGGGCTAGCGCCACAGAGCGTAAAAATGGTGCGGGGGCCCGCGGCCCTCGCTCAATCGCAGCTGGTCCGCCGCCTCCAGCGCGCCTTCGAGCCAGGCTTTGGCGGCGGCGATGGCGTCGATCAGCGGCGCGCCCTTGGCGAGTTCGCAGGCAATGGCCGAGGACAGGGCGCAACCGGTCCCATGCGTGTTGCGCGTTGGGATGCGTCTTCCACGGAAGATGCGCCTCTCTCCCGCTTCGAAAAGAACGTCGATAGGTTCGCCTTCGAGATCGCCGCCCTTGACCAGCACGGCGCGCGCGCCCGCGTCGCAGAGGAGCCGCCCCTGCGCCGCCATCTCCTCGGCGCTGGTGGCGAGGGGCGTTTGCGTGAGCGCGCTCGCCTCATGGAGGTTGGGCGTAACGAGCCGCGCCAGGGGCAGGAGGGCCGCGACCAGAACAGCCTCCAGTCCGGCCGAGGCGAGGCTGACGCCCTGAGTCGGCACCAGCACTGGATCGAGCACGACGTTGCGCGCGCCGTGGCGCGCCAGCGTCTCGGCGACGGCCCGGGCGATGTCCGGCGTCGAAAGCATGCCGATCTTGATCGCGTCAGGGGGAATGTCTGACAGCACGGCGTCGATCTGTGCGGCGACGATCTCTGGCGCGATGGGGTAGGCGGCGGTCACGCCCTGCGTGTTCTGCGCGGTTAAGGCAGTGATCGCCGCCATGCCGTAGCAGCCGAAGGCGGAAAATGTCTTCAGATCAGCCTGAACGCCGGCGCCGCCGGAAGGGTCGGAGCCGGCGATCGACAGAAGCTTAGGAACGGGCGCGGTCATGACAGGAATGTCCGCGCTTCCCGCGCCCAACGCAAACGGCGCTGATCAGCTGTGCAATTCGCGTCCGCCGGGCCAAGCCGGCTCCTTCTTCTCCTCGTAGTCGCTGTAGGCCTTTTTCAATCCTGTCAGAACCTCGGCGGAGGTTTCGAACATGGCCTTGAGCTGCGGCTCCTCGACCTTCTCGATATCCTCACGCAAATGGTTGATCGTCTCCTGGAGGCGATTTTGAATTCTCTGAACGTGCTGGTGCGGATTGCTGTCGCTATGCAGGGTCATCGCTGTCTCCTCGTCGTCCCGTTCTAAGAGGGTCAGGTCTTCAACCTCTTATGAGGACTGGAGTTCCGCGGCCATGCGCCTCCAGAGGCTCAGGGTTTCGGCAGGCTCAGCACGCCGGCGTCGCCGTTCTCCGCGCCAAACGCGAGACGCGCCCCCTTCTCGTCCCAGGCGAGCGCGCTGATCCGCGCGCGATCGTCCTCCTGCGCCGGACGGCGCACCAGAATCTCAGATCCATCGGTAAGGCGGGCCAGCATGACAAGGCCGTCGTCATAGCCCATCGCTATGACCAAAGCGGCGGGATGGAAGGCGACGCGCGTCACAATCGCCGAATGCACGCCGCATTCGCGCGGCGCCTGGCCCATGGGACCGTCCTTGCCCGAAAACGGCCAGGCGATGCAGGCGTCGGCGCCTGAGGTGGCCAGCCATTTCCCGTCATGCGACCAGGAGAAGCTGCGCGTTTTGCCCGGATATCCGGCCATCCGCATGTGCTTGCCGTCGGCGAGGCGCCAGCCGTGCAGCATATTCTCCTGCATCGAAGTGACGAGAAAGCGCCCGTCGGGAGAGATCGTGGCGTCAAGATGCGAGCCCGCCCAGTCGAGCGCTTCCGGCTTGCCGGCGTTCGGAAACCACAGCGTCGCGCCGCCGTAATGCGCGATCGCCAGCCGGTAGCCTTTGGGAAAGAAGGCGAGGCCGCGCGAGGTCGACGGCAGATCCAGCGATTTCACGTCGCCCTTGGCCGAGCGGACACGCGCCACCTTTCCCGCTGTCCACGCCACCGCGCCGCCACGGGCGGCGACGGCGTCGATCCATTTGCCCTTTTCGTCGCCGATGACTTCGACGCCGCCTTTCGCGTCGGTCGCCACGACGCGCCCGTCGTCTCCGCCGGTGACGAGCCGGTCGCCGTCCTGCGCGACGACGAGGATGGCCGCGTCTTGATGGGCCGGAATGCGGCGTCCCTCCGCGCCGTCGCCGAAATGCAGCGTCCCGTCGGCGAGCGCGAAGACCGGCGCGCCGCCGAGGAACGCCGCGGCTGCGACAGGCTCACGAAGCCCGATTGTTTCGACTTTGTCGGCAAGCGTGGAAGACAGCGTCACGGCGATGCATGGTCCTCGGCAGGCGCGCTCCAGCCGATCGGCAGGCGCGGGCGACGTTTCCGGAATTGGCCGCGCATCACGAGCGCGAAGGCGATGGCGTCCAGTCCCGCGAGGGTCAGCCACCACAGCTGCTCGGCCGCGGGACCGAACAGGCATATGGCGAATCCCGCGCCAAGACCGCCCAGAAGGAAGGGGGCGAGCGCCGGACGCGATTGGCCGACGAACAGACTGGTGCGGGCGGCGACGAGCGCCGCCGCGGCCGCGCCGAGCAGGCCGAGATCGAACCAGATCTTAAAGATCAGGCTGCGCGGCGTCGCCGGCGTCAGATAGCCGCCGAGCACGCCCCAGGTGGCCGCGCCAAAGCCGTGTCCGATCAATGTGCGCCAGCCGTCCGCGTCGATCATCTGACCCCAAAAGGCGAGATGTCTGAAGAAGCCGGGCGGACGTTCGGGCCAGATCAGATGCGCCGCATAGGCGGCGAGCGGCGCGAGCAGCACGATCGCCGTCATGAGCGCCGCAAGGAAAATGGACATCAGCCGGGCGCGGCCGAAGGCGGCGGCGAAAACAGCCGCGCCGACGGCCAGCGCCGGGACGCCGTTCGGGGCGCCGGAAAGATAGCAGGCGAGCACCGTCGCGACAGCGAGGGCGGCCGCCGAATACCACCGGCCGCGGACGGCGAGGGCGCCCATGGCCGGCCAGACGAGCAGGGCCAATCCAAGTCCAGCGCGGCCAAGCGGTCCGACATCGAGAATGTCGTCGAGCGTATATTGCGGCTTCAGCAGCAAAGTGACGGCGGCAAGCGCAATCGCCGCCGCTGCGACACCGATCGGCAGCAGGTTGAGATTCGAGGTTTTGGTGCGCAGCGGCAGAAAGCCGGTGGCGAGCGCAACCAGGGCGAGCGTCGCCGTAATTTTCGCGAAGCGTTCCGCTGGTCCCTCGAACGGGGTCCAGAGCAGCGAGAGCGCCGTCCAGGCGGCGAGCAACAGAGCGGCGAGAAAGGGCGGCGAGAGCAAGATCGAGCGCATGGAGCGCCCCGACCCTTCCTTCGGCGTCAACGTCGCGGCGGCGAGCAGCAGCGCCGCGCCGATCGGCAGCAGCACATAAACCGTCTGACGCGCCAGAATGGGCGCGATGAGCGAGATCACGAACAGCAAAAACACGCCAATCCGCAGCAGAAGGCGGGAAGCCTCCTCTGCGGGTTCGTCAGCATTGCGGCGCGAAAGGACAGACATGGCGAAGGAGCGTTCGAGGTCGGGATCTGCGATAGAGATTAGAACGAAATCGCCGGCGAGTAGCCTGCCGCAACGCAGTAAAGCTGGGAAAGATCCCAAATTTGGGGCGACTGTGGCGCTTTTGCCTGTTTCAAGCCGTTTGGCGCCACTCTTGGCGGACCGCCGCGTCGGGTTCGGCCGCCAGTCTCTGAGCGCCAAGCTCCGCCGCTCGCGCCGGCGCCAGTCTGCCGAGCGCCCAGACGGCGGCGCCGCGAACAAGGGCGGCGGCGTCCTCGATCAGCCGCTCGGCCTCGACCGCAAGCTCGGGCCGAGCCGAATTGCCGATCGCGATCAGAACATTGCGCAAGAAACGGTCGCGTCCGACGCGCTTGATTGGGGAGCCCGCAAAAAGCGCTCGGAACGCCGCATCGTCGAGGCGCGCCAATTCCGCAAGCGGCGGGGAGCCGAATTCGGGCCGCGCGGCGAGCTTCGCCTCGCGTCCGGCGTGCGCATATTTGTTCCAGGGGCAGACCGCGAGACAGTCGTCACAGCCATAGATGCGATTGCCGATCTTGGCGCGCAATCCGAGAGGAATAGGGCCCTTGTGCTCGATCGTCAGGTAGGAAATGCAGCGCCGCGCATCGAGCCGGTAAGGCGCTGGGAAGGCCGCCGTCGGACAGGCGTCGAGACATTTGCTGCACGAGCCGCAATGATCGTGCTCGGGCGGGTCCGGTTCGAGGCGAAGAGTCGTGAAAATCGCGCCCAGAAAGAGCCACGCGCCGAAATCGCGTGACACGAGATTCGTGTGTTTGCCCTGCCAGCCGACGCCGGCCGTCTGCGCGAGCGGCTTTTCCATGACGGGCGCGGTGTCGACGAAGACCTTGGCGTCGCCGGCGCCGGCGCGGCTGAGGATGAATCCGGCGAGCTGTTTCAGCCGGCCCTTGATGACGTCGTGATAGTCGCGGTTGCGCGCATAAACGGAGATCGTCGCGCACGCCGGTTTCGTCAGCGACGCGAGCGGATCTCCGTCCGGTCCGTAGTTCAGGCCGAGCATGACGAGACTTGCCGCCTCGGGCCAGAGCGCGCGCGGCGCGGCCCGTCGCTCCGCCGTCTCGCGCATCCAGTCCATGTCGCCGTGCGCGCCGTCCCGCAGCCATGCGCGCAGCCGCTCGCCCTGCTCCGGCGCAACATCGGCCCGCGCGAAGCGGCAGACGTCGAAGCCAATCTCGCGCGCACGGGCGCGAATTTCCTCCTCGGGCGTCGCAGCTGCTGGCCGTCGACCTTCGCGACCTGCCGGCGCCATCGTGGATATGATCGGGAAAGGCGCCTGCATGTCAGCAGGGCGCTTGCAGGGGGATCGAGATGATGAATTCGGCGCCAGGATCGTGCTTTTTTATTTCGATCGTCGCACTGAGTTGGCGCGTGAACGACGCAATGATCCGCATGCCGAGCCCTTTGCGATTGCGAGGGTCGAGGTCATCGGGCATTCCAGCGCCTTCGTCGCGTACGGAAACAGTGAAATTCTCAGCGTCCTGGCGCGCGACCTTCACCGAAATAATTCCCGACTGGCTTTCATAAGCATATTTCGCCGCATTGGCGATGAGTTCGTTGACGATCAGCGCGGTCGAAACGGCCCGGTCGGTTGCGATGACGATCCCTTCTTCGATCTCGGTGCGCACGTCGCATTGCGCGACGCTTTCATCGAAATCGTGACACAGCGCTTCAATGTATTTGCCAACGTCCATGCAATCGACGTCCGAGCCGCGAGACAGCTGGTCATGCGCCTTTGCGATCGCTTCCACGCGGTGAGAGGCTTCGTTGAGAAGTTCGGACACCTGCTCATCGCCTGCGTCGTTGGCTTGCAGGCGGAGCATGCTGCCGACTATGGAAAGGCTGTTCTTCACGCGATGATTCATTTCTTTGAGCAGCGCTTCGTTGCGCGCGAGCGCCGCTCTTAGCTTGCGCTCTTCTCGCTCGCGTTCGATCGCCATTCCAAGAAGATTTGCGGCGCCTTGCAGAAAAGCGATGTCCTGCTCCCTGAAATCGGCCGGCGACCGGCTGTCGACTTCGAGGACGCCATAAGGTTTTCCGTCACCCTGCAGGATCACATTCATCGCTCGGCGGACGCCATGTTGGCGCAGCAATTCAGGAGTCCTGAACCGCGTCTCCTTTTCGAGGTGATTAGAGATGACCGGTTGGCCGCTGCGTAATGCGTAACCAGCGGGCGAGTCGAGATCTGCGCCGACTTTCGCGACGCCCACCACGCCGCGACTCCAGCCGACCCCGGCGCGCACCAGAAACTGGTTCTCGGACGGAAGCAGCTCCAGCACTTTGCAAAAATCCGCGTCTAGTCCTTGGGCCGTCAGTCGCACGGTGTCGGTCAGCAGCTGATCGAACGAAGCGCCTTGCAGCGCGGTGACGCCGAGCTCCGCCAATATCTCCTGCTGCCGAATGCGCTGCTGCAGTCCGCGGGCTGGATCCGAGACGTTGGCGGGCTTCGACTCAACCTTTTCGCTCTCGCGATCGTTGGGTGCGCTCATACAAATGGTCCCGTATTGCGGGCAACTTGCCTCACTCCACCCGATGGTTGTCAAGCGCGGCCGCAGTTCAGGCTTGCGACAGCGGCGCCTGAGCCTTCGGGTTGCCGCGGCGACCACTCAGGGACGCTTAGAAATCCAGTTCCGCATAGTAGCGGCCGGGCGTAAGTCCTGGAGCCCGATAAGAGAGCAGCGGACGAAAAGCGGGACGCGACTTGATGCGCTGATACCAGTGTTTCGCAGCCTCATCCTCGTCCCACGGCGCATCGCCAAGATAATCGGCGCAGGATATATGCGCGGCCGCTGCAAAGTCGGCATAGGTCAAACGATCGCCCGCGAGCCAGTTGCGCGCATTGGTGAGATAGCCGATGTAGCGCATATGGTGCCGGACGTTAGCCCGCGCCACACGCACCACGTCCATATCGGGCGCGCCGCCCGGAGGCGCAAAGCGCTTGTAAACCTTCTCCGTGATCAGCCAGTTCGTGACCTCGTCGAAAAACTTGACGTTGAACCAATCGACGAGTCGGCGCGTTTCGATGCGCGCCGCCATTTCCTGCGGCAGGAGTCGTTGCGCGCCACGTTCGGCGCCATAGGTCTCGTCTATATATTCGGCGATGAGATTGGCGCCGGGCGCGACAAGGCCATTATCGTCCACGAAAACCGGCGTGCGGCCGGCAGCATCAAGCGCGAGAAATTCTGGGCGGCGGTCGCTCACGCGCTCCTCGATGAGCGTTGCGTCTATTCCATATTCGGACAGGACGAGCCGGACAAATCGCGAATGGGGGCAGAGCGGGTGATGATAAAGCGTGGGCATGAGGCCTTTTCGAGCGGACGCGAAGCTGCGATGGAGCGCCGCTTCTGTATGCTGGTTCGGGTTAGCGCCGCTAGCCGGCGGTTTTACGGCTTTGATGAGCTTTTTGATGCGCAGCTTTTGTTAGGATATGCCATGATTCGTTTGCTCTTCGCACTTTCGCTCGGCCTGATGCTGTTCACGGCTGCGGGGAACGCCGACACGCTGAAGGACGGCGTTCCAAATCTCTCAGTCATTGGCGAGGCTTACGAGGACGTCGCGCCTGACTTGGCGATCTTGCGGTTCGGCGTCGTCACCGAACGGCCGCTGGCCGCCGACGCCGCGGCGGACAATGCGCGCGCGGTCGAAGCTATTCTCGCCGAACTCAAAGAATTAGGCGTTCCCGACGCTGAAGTGCAGACGCAGGGCGTAACGCTCACGCCCGTCACCGCCGAAGAGCGAGACCCCAAGACAGGCAAACCCAAGCCATCACAAAAGTTTTTCCGCGCACGAAACGATTTGCACGTGCGGGTGACGCGGGTCGAAAAGGCCGGCGAGATCGCCGGCGGTCTGATCGACAAGGGCGTTAACAGCTTCGAAGGCATTGATTTCGAAATCGCGCATCCCAGGCAGCGGCTTGACGCATTGCGGCGCGAAGCGGTCAAGGATGCGGAGCGGCAGGCGAAGATCTATGCGGAGGCGGCCGGACTGCGGCTGTCCCGCGTCATCGAAATCCGTCCGCTCGAGGAGATCGACGCGCGTCCGCGCGCCTATGCGGCGAAGGCCGCCGCACCGCCGGGAGGAGCCGAGATTCCTGTGCGTCCGGGCCTGCAGCGTCTCTCGGCGCGCGTGAATATGGTCTGGGGGCTCTCGCGCTAGTTCGCCTTTGCCTGCTGAAGCGGCGAAAGCCCGCGGCGCTGCTCGTAATTTGCTCGCCTGAAGCCGTATCGCGCTGCACAATATCACGCTAAGCTCGCGTTCGCGACTGGTGGGCCGCAATGTGAGGGGTCGCTGATGGCTCATGTCATCTTTTACGAAAAGCCGGGCTGCGCCGGCAATGCGCGGCAGAAGGCGCTGCTCGTCGCCTCTGGTCATGAGGTCGAGGTCCGGGACCTTCTGAGCGAATCCTGGAGCCCGTCGAGCCTGCGTCCCTATTTCGGCTCCAAGCCGATGCCGGAATGGTTTAACGCCGCCTCGCCGCGCATCAAATCCGGCGAAATCGACCTCGAGAAAGTCACGCCGCAGGAAGCATTGGTGATGATGATGCTCGATCCGGTGCTCATCCGTCGCCCTCTGATGCGCATTGGCGATCATTGCGAGGCTGGTTTCGACTCGGCAGCGGTCGACGCGTGGATCGGGCTGAAGCGGACCGAGGAAACCGTCAGCGACGTGTGCGTGCGCTCCATCGCCAACGACACTTTCTAGCCTCCTCGGCAGGGCTTCTTCGCCACAAACCTGGCGCTGCCAAACCTCTCCAGATATCCATAATAGGTGATACGGCGCCGGTTCGGCCGTCTGGCCATCCATTCGGCGCGGCCGGCGGTGACCGCGGGGAAGCCGCGGAGGAGGAACACTAAGCATGCAGCCTTCGGTCGAAGGTCAGGAATATTGGGCGATCGGAGCCGATGCGGCGCTTGAGCGCCTGGGCGTGACGCGTTCGGGCTTGAGCAAGGCTGAAGCAGAACGGCGGCTATCCGTCCATGGCCCCAATCGCCTCCCGGCCGGCAGACGGCGCAGCGCGCTCATGCGCTTCGCGCTGCAGTTCCATAATGTGCTCATCTATGTGCTGCTCGCCGCCGCCTTCGTCACGGCGCTCATGCAGCACTGGATCGACACCGCTGTCATCGTCGCGGTCGTCGTCATCAACGCCGTCATCGGGTTCATTCAGGAGGGCAAGGCCGAAGAGGCCATGGAGGCCGTCCGCAACATGCTGTCGCTGCATGCGACGGTCATTCGAGACGGGCAGCGCGTCGTCATCGACGCGACCGACGTCGCGCCTGGCGACATCGTCTATGTCCAATCGGGCGACAAAATTCCGGCGGACATCCGTCTCATCCGGGTCAAATCTCTGAAAGTGCAGGAGTCGGCGCTCACCGGCGAGTCGCTGCCGGTCGACAAGGACCCGGCGCCGGTCATGGCGGATGTGCCGCTCGGAGATCGGGCGCCGATGGCCTATTCGGGGACCGTCGTGACCTACGGTCAGGGGACGGGCGTCGTTGTCGCCACGGGGGCCGCGACCGAGATCGGGCGCATCAACGCCATGCTGTCCGAGGTGGAGACGCTTACCACGCCCTTATTGCAGCGCATGGATGAATTCGCGCGCTGGCTCACGGTCGTCATTCTGGTCGTGTGCGCCGCCGTTTTCGCTTTTGGCGCGCTGGTCTGGAATTTTGACGCCGGCGAGATGTTCATGGCGGCGGTCGGACTCGCGGTTTCGGCGATCCCGGAAGGATTGCCGGCGATCATCACCATTACGCTGGCGATCGGCGTGGAGCGTATGGCGCGGCGCAAGGCGATCATCCGCCAACTGCCGGCGGTCGAGACGCTCGGCGCGGTGAGCACGATCTGCTCGGACAAGACCGGCACGCTGACGCTCAATGAATTGATCGTGCGCTCGATCGTCATCTCCGGCGGAACCTACGACACGACCGGATCGGGTTATGATCCGCACGGCGGCTTCCTGCGCAACGGCAAGGATGTCGTGGTGCGCGACGACATTCACCTGACCGCGGCTCTGCGGCCGCTTGCGCTCTGCAACGACGCCGTGCTGCGCGAGAAGGACGGCGTCTGGAGCGTCGAGGGCGATCCGACCGAAGGCGCCTTGCTCGCCGCCGCCGTCAAAGGCGGCGTCAATCGGGAAAAGCTGGCGCTGGAGCTGCCGCGCACGGACGAGATTCCTTTTGAGTCGCAGCACCGCTTCATGGCGACGCTGCATCACGACCATGACGGCGCTGGCTACATTTTCGTCAAGGGCGCGCCCGAGCGGCTGCTCGAAATGTGCTTCTGGGAGCAGGACGTGCGCGGAGAGCAACGTCCGCTCGACTACGCCTGCTGGCTCGACCGCATCATTGAGATGGCCACGCGCGGGCAGCGGGTTTTGGCGATCGCCTCCAAGAAAGCCGAAGAGGGTCAGCAGCAACTCGCATTCGGCGACGTTGAAAGCGGGCTCGTCTTTGTCGGTCTCATCGGCCTGATTGATCCGCCGCGCCCCGAGGCCGTCGAGGCGATCCGCGCATGTGCGACTGCCGGCATGTCCGTCAAAATGATCACCGGCGACCACGCCGCGACGGCGATCGCCATCGCCCGCGAACTCGGACTCAACCGTCCGGACTCCGTGCTCACCGGACGCGACCTCGACGCGATCGGCGACGAGGCGCTCGGCGAGGCGGCAAGCGCCACGACGGTGTTCGCGCGCACCAGTCCCGAACATAAGCTGCGACTCGTTCAGGCGTTGCAGAAGCGTGGCGAAGTTGTCGCGATGACCGGCGACGGCGTCAATGACGCGCCTGCCCTGAAGCGCGCCGACATCGGCATAGCGATGGGCGTCAAAGGCACCGAGGCGGCGAAAGAGGCCGCGGAGATGGTGCTTGCCGACGACAATTT
This sequence comes from Methylocystis sp., assembly GCA_022843525.1. Taxonomy (GTDB): domain Bacteria; phylum Pseudomonadota; class Alphaproteobacteria; order Rhizobiales; family Beijerinckiaceae; genus Methylocystis. The sequence goes on from JALHNR010000072.1 coordinate 12,263, forward strand.
CGCATCGATCGTGCATGCGGTGCATGAGGGCCGCGTCGTCTACGAAAATTTGAAAAAGACGATCCTCTACATCTTGCCGACCAATGGCGGCGAGGGCCTCACGGTGATCGCGGCGATCGCCATGGGCGAGACTCTGCCGGTGACGCCGGTACAGATCCTGTGGATCAATCTGATCACCGCCGTGACGCTCGGCCTTGCGCTCGCGTTTGAGCCGCCGACCAAGGGCGTGATGCTGCGCCCGCCACGCCCGTCGGGCGAACCGATCCTCTCCCGCTACTTCATCTGGCGCATCGTCTTCGTGTCTTTCCTGATGCTGCTCGCGACATTCGGCCTCTACGAATTGGAGAAGGCGCGGGGCATGGGACTCGACAGCGCGCGAACGGTCGCGGTCAACACGCTTGTCGCCTGCGAAGTCGCTTATCTCTTCAACGCGCGTTTCCTTTCAGAGTCGTCACTCTCAATGAAGGGCCTGTTCGGCAGCCGCGCGGTGCTGATTTCCGTCGCCATCGTCGTCATGCTGCAGGCGCTGTTCACCTACGCGCCCTTTATGCAGGCGCTGTTCAACAGCACGCCGCTCGACCCGGAGATCTGGTGGCATATTGCGGGCGCGAGCGTCGTGCTGTTCTTGCTCGTTGAGGTGGAGAAGGCCATTTTCCGTTCTCCTGCCAAGGCTCCTGCGCCTCGCGGCGTTCCGACGGCGACCGGCGCAGCCGCTGTCGTGGCGCCCGGCGACTGGGTCCGACCTGTCGTCGCCGGTTTATTGGGGCTGCTCATCATTGTCGTGAGCGGCGCGTTCTATCTTCACACGCGCGTCAGTCTCACGCGCGAAGAAGCGTCAGCGGGTCGAACGGTCGTCGTCGGCGGCGTGATCGCCTCGGTCGCGCAGACGCCGATCAATGCGCCTGCGGCAGGCGCCGTCGCGACGCTCTTTTGCGACGTCGAGATCGGAAGAGCA
>JALHNR010000073.1 GCA_022843525.1 Methylocystis sp.
GTTCTACGGCCATTATGACGTGCAGCCGCCCGATCCCCTGGAGCTGTGGGAAACCGAGCCCTTCGCGCCGCGGCTGACCGAGGGCAAGGACGGCAAGGACATCGTCGCCCGCGGCGCCTCGGACGACAAAGGCCAGCTGATGACGTTCGTCGAAGCCTGCCGCGCGTTCGAGGCGAATGGCGGCCTGCCCTGCAACGTCACTTTTCTGTTCGAGGGCGAAGAGGAGACCGGGTCGCCCTCGCTTCCGGGCTTTCTCGCCGCGCATAAGGACGAACTCTCGGCGCCCGATCTCGCGCTTGTCTGCGACACCAGCATGTGGAACGCGTCGACGCCGGCGATCACCGTGATGCTGCGCGGGCTCGCGCTCGAAGAGGTGATCATCAAAGGGCCGAGCCATGATCTGCATTCCGGCATGTTCGGCGGGCCGGTGCTGAATCCGATTCATGTGCTCGCGAAAATCATCGCCGATCTGCATGACATCGAGGGCAAGGTGACGCTGCCGGGCTTCTACGCCAACGTGCCAGAGATTCCCGAAGACATCGCCGAGCAATGGCGCGGCATCGACTTCGACGAGGCCAAATGGCTCTCGGAAGTCGGCCTCACGCGCGTTGGCGGCGAAACCGGCCGCGGGATCATCGAGCAGATCTGGGCGCGCCCGACCTGCGACGTGAATGGAATTATCGGCGGCTACACCGGCGCGGGATCAAAGACGGTGCTGCCGGCGCAGGCGTCCGCGAAATTTTCGTTTCGTCTCGTCGGCAAGCAGGACGCCAAAACGATCCTGGAAAGCTTCCGCAGTTTCGTGCGCGAGCGTCTGCCGACGGACGCCAAGGCCGAATTCATTTCCCATGGCGCTTCGAACGCTCTGCAACTTCCCTTTGGCTCGGAGGCGCTCAATCGCGCGCGCCGCGCGCTGGCGGAAGAATGGGAGAAGGAAGCGGTGCTCGCCGGCTGCGGCGGCTCGATCCCAATCGTCGGCGCCTTCAAGCGCGACCTCAATATGGATTCGCTAATGATCGGCTTCGCGCATGACGACGACCGCATCCATTCGCCCAATGAGAAATATTCCCACACATCGTTCCACAAAGGAATGCGCTCCTGGGCGCGGGTGTTGCACGCGCTGGCGGCGGCGTGATCGCAGCTTTATGGCGATCGACTCGATAGATAACGCGCCGCAGCTGCGTGAAACTCCATCATACTGAGGCGCCGCAGCCCTCGCGCTTCGAGACGCGCCTCGATCTCGGGCGTGCCCGAGATCGACATCAAAATGCGCAAGTCGGGTAAACCCGCCTTGCGGGCGCTCCTCAGCATGAGGGCTGCTTGGGGTGGTTCGCGTTTTTCAACTCGCGTAACTCAAGGCCCCTCATCCTGAGGAGGCCTCGAAGAAGCCGTCTCGAAGGGCGAAGGGCCGATGATCCCTCCAGCGATCGTCGCCACGCTCTTGACTTGACGTGCGATCGGCACTCTATTTTGCAGCAGACGGTTCCTAACGGGATCAAAATGGGAATGCGGTGAGCGCGCTGCTTCGTGCGCAATTCCGCGGCTGCCCCCGCAACTGTAAGCGGCGAGCCGACGACCACTAAGCCACTGGAGCCATAAGGCTCTGGGAAGGCGGTCCGAGGCGACAACCCGCGAGCCAGGAGACCTGCCGTCGCTTCGTGGTCACGCGCGAAAGCGTCGGGCGGGGTGCACCGATGCGGCCGATGCCCTTCGCCTTGTCGGCGTGTGGGCAAAGACCTTCGCAGTGACGGCCCACGTCTCGCTGCGAGTCTACGCGCATGCATATCCCAATTCAGAGCCCCGCCTTGCGCGGCGCATTTCTGCTGTCCTTATCCCTCTCCGCTTCCGCCGCTTTCGCCCAGCAATCCTTGCCTGTCATCGAGGTTGGCCCGTTAAGCCCGGCGCAGCCGGGCTCGCCCGCCGCCGACGTTGAAGATCAAACCGTCGTCACGCCGACGCGCGTCGAGCAACCGGCATCGAGCAGCGGCGCTTCGGTCAGCGTCATCCACGCGCGTGACATTCAAAAGCGCGGATCGCTCGGCTTCAACGACGTTCTGCGCGGCGTGCCGGGACTTGACGTCTATTCGAATGGCGGGCCCGGAACACAGACCTCCGTCGCTTTGCGCGGCTCGACCCCTGGCCAGACATTGGTGCTCATCGATGGCGTTCGCATTGGCGATCCGACGAGCACGGACGGCTCAGTCGATTTCGGTCGGCTGCTTCCGACCGACATCGAGCGCATCGAAGTGCTGCGCGGTCCGCAATCGGCGCTCTATGGCTCCGATGCGATGGGCGGCGTGATCAATATCATCACGCGTCGTGGCAAGGGCGCGCCGCAAGGCTGGCTCATGTCGGAGGGCGGCGCCTATGGAACGTCGTCGTCGCGCGCGTCGATCTCAGGAAGCGACGGGCGCGGCGCCTACGCGCTGTCGATCTCGGGCCTGCACGCCGATGGGTTCCCGCGCTACGGCTATCGTCAGCAACGTCCGATCTTCATCGGCGATCAGACGACGCCGCTGCCGCCGCTGCCCGCCAATGATCCGACGAATAATGTCGGCGTCACTGGGCGCATCGGCTATGAGTTCACCGAAGATGCGCGGGTCGAGGCGGGCATCGCCGGCTATGACAGCGCCGTTCGCTACGACAATCCCTACGCCTTCAATCCTTGGAGCGTGTTCGATCCTTTCAATCATCAGCATGCGACATTCATGCAGGGCTATGCGCGGCTCGGCGCGGATATGTTCGACAAGAGTCTGCGCAACAGGCTGACGCTCTACGCCAATCGCGGCAACCGCGACGTCTGGATGACGGAAGCCTGTTTCGACATGCAGAGCTTCCTGTCGCAGAACTGCCGCTTCGGCTATCTCGGCGGCCGGCGGGGCATCGAATATCAGAGCGATATCGCGCTTGGGCCGCTGGGTCTCGCGACGCTTGGTTCGCGCGTCGAAACCGAGACGGCGCAGAATTCCCGCGAAGCCTGGATCGTCGATGATTACGCGCCGACGCACGCCGTCCAGACGACATGGTCCGGCTATGCGCAGCATCAATTCACGCTCTTCGACCGGCTCGACATTTCTTATGGCGGGCGCGCCGATGCGGTGAGCAAGAACCAAACTTTTCTCACCTGGCGGACGATGGCGAATTTCCGCATCGATGAGATCGGCATGCGGCTGCGCGGCTCCGCCGCCACAGGCGCGAAAACCGCTTCGCTCTATCAGCGGTTCAGCCAGTATGGCGATCCGTCGCTCGCGCCCGAACGCGTGCTCGGCTTCGACGCCGGCATAGACCAGAGTTTTTTTGGCGGCGTCGCGACGGCGTCCGTCTCCGTCTTCGCCAATCGCTACGAAAATCTTGTTCAATTCGGCAAGGCTGAGAGTTGCGCGTCGACGCAGATCTTCGGCTGCTATTTCAACGTCGGGCGCGCGGATACGCGCGGCGTCGAATTTTCCGGCGAAGCTGCTCTCGCGCCCGGCGCTCTGCTGTTGCGCGGAAGCTACACGTTTCTCGCCGCGCGCAATCTCGATGATGACGAGGACAGCATCTACGCCGGACGCACGCTTTTGCGCCGTCCGCGTCACAAGGGCATGTGGTCGGTCATTTATACGGGCGCGCCGGGTCTCGAACTCGAGGCGCGCGCCAATATCGTCGGCGCCGCGCATGATTTGGATTTCATCTTCAACAGACGCGTGATGCTCGCGCCCTATGTTCGGCTCGATCTCTTCGCGAATTACAGGCTGACCGACCAGCTGACGCTGCATGGGCGCATCGAGAATGTCGGCAATGCGCTCTACGAGGAAGTCTACAATTATTCGACGACGGCGCGCGCCTTCTATGGCGGCGTGAAATACGCCTGGTGACGAATGAACCGCAGGGAGATCGATATGGAAGCCGCTACAGACATAATGCCAAGGCGCGTCGTCGAGCCCGACGGCGCTTCGCTCGACGTCTTCTCGCTGCCGCTAGATACGGCGAGCCTTGAAGAACTGTTTCGCGACCTTTTCGAACATCACTGGCGCGAAATCGTCTTCGGGCCGGTCATTCAGGGCGCGGCTTGGGAGATCCACGCCGATCGTGCGCCGACGCGCATCAGGCTGCTCGACGGCTATCTCACCGTCGCCTTCGGCGTCACGCATTTTCACGTCTGCATCGGCGAGAACAAAGGATCGCGCGCGCGGCCGACGTCTCCCGAACTCGCGAAGCTCCGACGCACGTCGCGCGCCGAACTCTATCGCCGGCGAAACACGAGCTGCGTGCCGATGTCGTGGGGACTACAATTGTTCAACGGCGCTGGCGAACAGCAGATCACCGTGCTGCTGCCCAATCCCTTCCTCGACGCGGAGACGGACAAGGTTCTCAAAGAGCCGGATTGGTCGCGTCTCGCGCTGTGGGACAAGTTGCGCGCGCGCTGGTTTGGCCTGCACGAACCAGATCCCATCGATCGTTCGGCGAGCCGGTTGCGAGGCGACTGACGCGCCGCGCTTATGAATTCGACTTCCCCAGTGTTCACTCGAAAGGAGAAACCTCATGTCGCTGACGCCTTCCACTCTTCCGACGACTAACCGGCGCGCGCTCTGGGCCGCGACCTTCATCGCCGCGAGCCTCATTTTCAGCTTCGGTTGGGCGTGTGCCTTGCCGCTCGCGGGCTTCGCCGCCGTCGCGGCGCTCACCAGCGCGCGTCGCGAGGCCCTGCTGCTGACGGGCGCGGTCTGGTTCGCCAATCAGGCCGTGGGCTTTCTGTTCCTGCATTATCCGACGGACGCCATGACGCTGTTTTGGGGCGGCGCGCTCGGCGTCATCGCTTTGCTGTCGTGTGAAAGCGCCGGACTGCTGGCGCGCCGCTTTCCTGGCGTCGCTGGCGGGATCGCCGCATTCCTTGCGGCCTTCGTCGTTTATGAGAGTCTGGTTCTGGCGGTCACCGCGGCGACCGGCCCCGGCGTCGATCATTTCACCGCGCCGGTCGTGACGCGGATCTTTGTCATCAATATCGGCGCCTTTGTTGCGCTGCTGATGTTGTTGAAGGCTGCAGGCGCCGCGGTGGCGAATCGCGATGTGACGAAGGCGCTCGCCTCGCATCCGATCTGAACGCAAAGGAGCCGTCGACGATGGGGGGCAGGTCGTGATCCTGTGACCTGCCCCCCATGATCGCGAGGCCTTCGGCCTTCGCACAACGCGCAACAAGCGGCATGCCAGTTGGCCCAACTCATCGGTCCGCCGCTTCGCCGACCGTGTCGGCCATCACAGCGCCGCGCTCGCCGAGCGGGCGATGTTCCCCCACGGTCGTGTCTTCCTTCGTTTGGTGCTCCATCTCCGCATTCACCTTTGCGCCGATGAGCAAAACGATCGACGAAACCCATAGCCAGACCATGAAACTCATCACGGCGCCGAGAGCGCCATAGGTTTCGTTGAAATGTCCGATGTTTTTCGCGTACCAAGAGAATAGAATCGACGTGACGAGCCAGCCGATTGCCGCGAATGCGCCGCCCCAACTCACCCAGCGCCATTTGGCTTCGTCGCGGCTCGGGCCGTAACGATAAAGAATGGAGATCGCGAGAGAGACGACAATCAGCAGCAGCGGCCATCTGGCGATGCGGAGCAGATCCTGAGCATAGGTTGGAAGTCCATTGGCGCCTTGCAGAGCGGGGCCGACGATCAACATCGCCGCGAGCGCGAAACTCAAGAGAACGACGCCTATCAATGTGAAGCCGAGCGATATGAGGTTCAGCCGGATGAACCCGCGCTTCTCGCGTTCCCCGTAAATCACGTTCAGCGCGTCGAACAGCGCCTTCATGCCGGCGTTCGCGCTCCAAAGTGAAACGAAGAAGCCTGCGATCGATGCGAGCCCCAAGCCGGCGTTGGCGTTCCCGGCGATGCTGGTGAGTTGATCCCGAATGAATGAAATGACTTCCTCAGGCATCAGACCGGCGAGAGCGCCGATTTGCGCGTCGATCATCGCGGGGTCTGCGAGCCAGGAAAAGGCGGAAACCAGCGCCGCCAGCGCGGGAAAAATTGCAAGCAGTGCGTAGAACGTCACGCCGCCGGCAATGGCGAGTATCCGGTCTTCGCCTACGCCTTTGTAGACGCGCCACAGAATGTCCTTCCAGCCTGTCTTCGGAATCTCTGTTGGCGTCGAGGCGGATCGCCCACGATCAGGCTGCGTTGTCGTCATCGCCATTGCGCTTCTCCCATAAACAAGCACCGGCTAAAACAACGGACTGCAACCGCTGTTCCACGCATCCCTTTTGTTTGCGCTCCCGTCAGCGCCGGACTTTTCGCGCGCAGCTTTCACCCAACGCGGATCTTCGTCGGGCCGTGTTCTTGCGGCGCGTCGATTCAGCGCCTCTTAAGGCGACTTAGACTGCGCTGACTGGCAAAAGCTCGGCTTCAGTGAATATGCGCCTTGGCGCCAGCGCCGGCGTTCACATCGTCGCCGCTGTCGCGGCGGCAGGCCATTCGCACGCGTTCCCGCAGCCACATATGCGCGTGATCCTTTTCGTGGCGTGGATGCCAGAGCATCATCAACTCGTAGCGCGGCAGGTCGATCGGGATCGGCAGGATTTTGAGCGGAGCCAGCTGTACGAACTGCTCGGCCATCCTCTGCGGCAGACAGAGCATGAGGTCGGTCTTCTCGAGAATCCAGGGCGTCGTCAAGAAGTTCGGCAGAACAAGAAATACGTTTCTACGTAGTCCCAGCTTCGCGAGACTGTCGTCGATCAGGCCCGTCCCGGCTTCCCGCCAGCTGATCAGCACATGCTTGCCTTCCAGAAACTGCGCCAGACTGATGTCATCGCCCGGGACTTGCGCGTTCGATTTTCTTGTGAGGCAAACGATGCTCTCGCCCATCAATGCCTGCGAGCAGACATGCGGCGTGCTGCCGAAGATTGCGTCGAAGCCGATCGCCAGATCGATATTGTCTTTCTCGAGCACGGTGTGGGGCGGCCCGGTTATCGGCTGCCGAATATGCACCTCGATATGCGGGGCGATGCGGATCATCGACTCGGCAAGCGTCGGCAACAGGGCGAAGCCGACGTAGTCGCTTGTGGAGATCACGAATCGTCGGCGGCTGGTCGTCGGATCAAATTCCGGCGGCGGTTCGACGATTCTTTCGATCTCCCGAAGCACGGCCGCCGTCGGCTCCAGCAGCGCAAGCGCGCGCGCCGTAGGGACCAGGCCCGATGCGGACTTCACCAGTATCGGATCGTCGAGCTGGTCGCGCAGCCTGCGCAAAATATGGCTCATGGCGGGCTGGCTCAGACATAGCTTTTCTGCGGCGCGCGATACGTTCTTCTCTTCGAGAAGCGCCTTCAGCGCCAGCAACAGATTGAGGTCGAAAGACTTGAGGTTGACCATCCTGTCGCTGCCTCTTGCGAATTGAGTCTGCTGTTCCGAACTCGTCGACGGCAGCTCGTCTAGGGGTTTAGTTCCCCGAATGAGTTCATAAGATTTTCGAATTTTACCGCGTCAGCGGCGATCGATAAAGCTTTCGGCGGTTTGGGCCGCAACAAGATCCAAAAATGAAGGCCGCGAAGCGTTCGACGCTTCCGCGCAGTCGGGCGAGCGGCGCAAGCGTCGAGGAAAGCCGAGGAGGACCGCCATGTCCATCAATGTGCCTGCAGACCGTCCGCCGATCGATCCGCATCCGCTCAGCCCCTATGTCGCGTGGGCGGGGAATCGAAACCGTGATCCCATTCTCAGCATGTTCAAAGAGATCTTTCCGAACAGCGGCAATGTGCTTGAACTTGCGAGCGGCGCCGGCAACCACATCAACTATTTCGCGCCGCATTTCCCGAATCTGTCGTTTCAGCCTTCCGACTATGACGTCGAAGTGTTCGATTCGATCAAGAAGAAGCGCGACGAAGCGGGCGGCAAGAATATTTTCGATCCCATCAAAATCGATCTGACTGAACCCCAGACCTGGCCCAGCGCGAGCGATCGGCTCTACGACGGCATTTTCGTCGTGAACCTCTTCCAGGTCGCGCCGGTCTCGATCTGCGACGGCATCGCTCAAGTCGCCGATCGCGTGTTGACGAAGGATGGCTTTGTCGCGATCTACGGACCCTTCAAGGTTGATGGCGGTTATACGACCGAGTCAAACGCCGCTTTCGACCAGGAGATCCTTGCGCCCAAGATCGCCGAATGGGGCCTTAAGGACGTGCGTGATCTCGAACGCGCCGCCAACGCACACAATATCGCGCTTAAAAAAATCATGGACATGCCCGCGAACAACTTCATTCTTCTCTTTGGGCGCGCATGAGGCGAGCGCGGCGAAGAGAATTGACGCGCCATGACAGAACCGGCGATGGCGAATAGGGGGGTGGCGCTCGTGATTGGCGTCGGCGCCGAGTCGGGCCTCGGCGCGGCGTTGGCGCGGCGTTTCGCGCGCGAAGGGCTCCGGGTCGTGGTCGCGGGCCGCACGCCGGAGCGGCTGCGAATCGTCGCCGAGCAGATCGCCGCCACGGGCGGCGCGGTCGCGATCAAAGTCGCAGACGCCACCAGCGAAACCGATGTCGGCGCCCTCTTCGACGAAGCAGACCGCGACGGCGACCTGGCGCTGGTCGCCTACAATGTCGGGAATAATATCGCGGCTTCTGCTCAGGATACGACGCCCGAACTCTTCGAGCGCCTGTGGCGCCAAAACGCCCTCGGCGGCTTCGTCGTCGGGCGGGAGGCCGCGCGGCGCTTCTCCCAGCGCGGGCGGGGCACGATCCTGTTCACCGGCGCGACGGCGTCCTTGCGGGCGCGTCCGCCCTTTCTTGCCTTTGCCGCCGCCAAAGCCGCCTTGCGCGCCGTCGCCCAGGGGCTTGCGCGCGAGTTTGGCTCAAAGGGGGTGCATGTCGCCCATATCGTCGTCGACGGCGTGATCGCGGGTGAATATGCGGCGACGAATTTCGCCGACTACGCGCGCTCGAAAGGCGCGGACGGCGTCCTTGCGGTCGACGACATCGCCGACGCCTATTGGGCGCTGCACTGTCAAAAGCGCAGCGCCTGGACTCACGAAATGGACCTTCGGCCCTTCAAGGAGCCGTTCTAGGTCCGCACATTACGGCCGCGGAGAAAGCAGAAAATGGCGACGCGAACGAAGTGGCGCTTTGTCGGCGACTATCTCGAGAACTGCAATTGCGACATCGTCTGTCCTTGCCTGGTCTCGACCAAGGCCATGATGGCGACGCCGACGCAAGGGTGCTGCGACAACATCTTGGCGTTCCACATCGACAAGGGCCATTATGGCGACGTGGCGCTGGATGGGCTGAATGTGGCGCTTGCAGCGCATGCGCCGGGACCGATGGCGGAGGGCGACTGGACGCTCGCCGTCTATATCGACGAGCGCGCAACCGACGAACAGACCGCCGCTCTGGGCGCGATTTTCGGCGGCGACGAGGGCGGACCGATGGCGGCTTTCGCGCCTTTGGTCGGAACGCATCTCGGCGTCAAGAAGACCTCGATCCATTATACGATCGAGGGTAAATCACGCTTCGTCGAAATCCCGGGCGTTCTCGCCGTCGCGGTCGATCCGCTCGCGAGCATGCATCCGAGCGGCGAAATCTGGGGCATGACCGGGCATCCGCTCGCGCCGGAGAAAATCGCTTTCGGCGTCGGCCGCACGGGCAATCATTTCAGCGACCACGGCATGGACTGGAATAATTCGGGCCAGAACGGGCATTACGCGCCGATCGAATGGTCGAACTGACGGATGGCGCCCCTCGCATGGAACAGACGCTTAGACCCGATCGCACTTCAGCGTAACGCGATCCTGGCCATGCTCATCGCCTTGTCGGTCGCGGCGTGGGCGCTTCTGATCTGGCAAGACACGGCGGGTCATGACGCCCATAGCAGCATGGCCGCGCCGTCTATGGGACTCGGCGCGCCGCTGTTCATCGCTGTGTGGCTGGCGATGACGATTGCGATGATGTTTCCGACGGTGGCGCCGATGGCGCTCACCTTCCACAAGACGCAGGCCGCGCGCCGCAAACGGGGACAGGCCTTCGTCGGAACATGGGCCTTCCTCGTCGGCTATCTGCTCGTCTGGATGGCGTCTGGCCTCCTCGCTTATATCGGCGCGCTCGCCGCGGAGGCTGGCGCGGCGCGTCTGGATCTTTCCGCGTCGGCGCAGGGCCGCGTCGGCGGGTTGATCCTCATCGCCGCCGGACTCTACCAGCTCACGCCGTTGAAAGAGCTCTGCCTGACCAAATGCCGCACGCCGATCAGCTTCATCATGACCTCCTGGCGTGAAGGGACGCTCGGCGCCCTGCAGATGGGCGCGCATCACGGCGCCTGGTGCCTTGGCTGCTGCTGGCTGCTTTGCGCGATCATGTTTCCTCTCGGCATGATGAACGTCGCCGCGCTTGCGAGCGTGACGGCGATCGTTTTCGCCGAGAAGACCCTGCCATGGGGCCCGGCCGCGGCGCAGGCCATGGGCATCGCCATCCTCGTCTACGGCCTCTTGATCGTTCTCCAGCCTCAGGCGTTTCCGATCATCCATGGATGATCGGGCGGGCTTGGCCGCGCACCGCCGACCCGCTCTTCGCCTCACCCGCCGAGCTGACTTTTAGCTGCGCCGCGTCGTTCAGTTACACTGCGGCCGACTGCTATCTCGGCCGCAGCCCCTCGCGACGCTCTATTCGACTATCCCTCGCGCACGGCCGCACGACACTGCGCAGGAACAACCCGTCCCGAGCCAACCGGGCTCTTTGAGCAAGCAGGTTTTCACGGGGGTCGCACAATAATAGCCCTCAGTCGCGACAGGCGCTGCACCGTAATAGCCGTACACCGGTGGATAGGCAGAGCCGTAATAGCCGTCGTTACATGGGTCGCTCGCCGCCGCGCCCAGCGCCATGTCGTCGGGTCCCCAATCCCCGCCACAGTGAGCCCATGCCGAAGCTGAAGTTGAAATGGACAGCAGAGGGATTGCGATGGTGGCGGCGAGCGCCGCAGTAACTATTTTGCGTGGGTTCGTCATTGGCGGAACTCCTTCGGCCAGGCTCAGCCAGGTCCTATCCGACAACACCCCAACGCCCACCCTGTAACGCCAGCCCCGCTTGCTTGTTCCCGCCCATGAGGGCGCGGAACGCATCGGCGCGAGGCGAGGCGGATGACGACACTTTCGCCAACCTCATCATTCGAAATTTACGTGAATCCAGACTGCAAGAAATCTCCGCTCTTGGCGCGAGGCGGCCTTCACGCCTCACGAAAGCTCACCCGCCGAGCATCCGGTCCGCGTGTCCGCTGTGCAGGTCTGCGAGCCGCGCCAGGGCGAACAAGAGATCGCTCAGGCGATTGAGATAGGCGAGGGCGCTTTCGGGCGCCGGCGGTTCGTCGAGCGCCGCGACGCTGCGCTCGGCCCGTCGCGCGACGGCGCGCGCCATATGGAGACGCGCGCTCGCCTCGGCCTCTCCCGGATAGATGAAATCGCGTAAGGGAGGCAGCGCGTCGGTGGCGCGGTCGATCTCGGCTTCGAGCGCCGCGGTCTCGGCGTCGTCGAAGGCGAGATCGATCTTCCGGGCTTCGGCGCTGACGATGGCGCTGATCGTATAGAGCGCCTTTTGCGCGCCGCTCAAAAGATCATTCGCCTCGGGGAAGACGACGCGCGCGAGCCCGAGGCTCGCCGACAATTCGTCGAGATCGCCGACCGCCGCGACGCGCGGATCGAACTTCGCCGCCCGCCGCCCCGAGAAGAGACTCGTCTGGCCCCTGTCGCCTTTTTTCGTATAGAGCTTCATCGCCGTCACGCGCACCCCCGTCTCTTCGTTACCTCACGCGAGGCCAGCCGGTCATCCCATAAACGCCGCGTTCGAAAAAGCCTCGCTGAAGGTGGAGCCAGGCGCGGCGCGGTCGGGGCGCCGCCGGGCGGCGCCGCCGCCTCGTGGCGCCATTGTTTTTATTGGCGGTGGCCCCGCACTGCGGGAGAAAAGAGGCGCGGGCGCGTCATTCGGCCACTCGCCTTTAATGCGCGGATCGGCTATGTAAGAAAACGTCCAAACTGGACGGCAGGCAGGACGGGAGCTTGTCGTCGGACTCCGGGACAAGGGAAAAATCAAAGGGTTCGAGCATGGTCTATCGGCGTTACTTCGAGGCCGCCGTCTCCCGTCTGAAGGACGAGCGCCGCTACCGCGTCTTTGCGCATCTGGAGCGCGACGTCGAAGCTTTCCCGCTGGCGAATTGGCATCGTGAGGACGGCTCGGTCGAGCCCGTGACCATCTGGTGCTCCAACGACTATCTCGGCATGGGCCAGCATCCGGACGTGATCGCCGCCATGGTCGACACGGCGAGCAGAGTCGGCGCCGGCTCCGGCGGCACCCGCAACATTTCCGGCACCAGCCACGCCATTGTCGAGCTTGAGCGCGAACTCGCCGATCTGCACGGCAAGGAAGCGGCGCTCGTCTTCACCTCCGGCTGGATTTCCAATCTCGCGGCGATCTCGACGATCGCCGACCTTCTGCCCAATTGCGTCATTCTCTCCGACGCCTCGAATCATAATTCGATGATCGAAGGCGTGAAGCGCTCGCGCGCCGAGAAGAAGATCTTCCGGCATAATGATCTTGCGCATCTTGAAGAACTGCTGATCGAAGCGGGCGATCGGCCCAAGCTCGTCGTCTTCGAAAGCCTCTATTCGATGAACGGCAATATCGCGCCGGTCGCCGACATCGTCGCGCTCGCCGAGCGCTATGGCGCGATGACCTATGTCGATGAAGTGCATGCGGTCGGCATGTATGGCGCGCGCGGCGGCGGCATCTGCGAACGCGAAGGGGTGATGGGGCGCGTCCATGTGATCGAGGGCACGCTCGCCAAGGGCTTCGGCACGATGGGCGGCTATATCGCCGGCGACGCCGTCATCATCGACGCGATCCGGTCCTATGCGGCTTCCTTCATCTTCACGACGGCGCTGCCGCCAGCCGTCGCCGCCGCGGCCTGCGCCGCGGTGCGGCTGCTCAAGCGCCGGCCGGATCTGCGCGCGGCGCATCAACGCGCCTCGCATATCACCAAGCACGCGCTCGCCGCCGCCGGCCTGCCCGTGATGGAAAATGGCTCGCATATCGTGCCGGTGATGGTGCGCGACGCCGAGCTTTGTAAATCTGCGAGCGACCTGCTGCTCGATCGCCACTCGATCTACATTCAGCCGATCAACTACCCGACGGTGGCGAAGGGAAGCGAGCGGCTGCGCGTCACGCCGACGCCCTGCCACACGCCGGCGCATATTGCCAATCTCGTTGAGTCGCTCG
>JALHNR010000074.1 GCA_022843525.1 Methylocystis sp.
GCCCCGCCGAACTCGCGCTCGCCGCCGCAATGAACCACGCTGCAATTCCTGTCGCGCGGCGCCCGCGCGTGGCGATCATCGCTTCGGGCGACGAACTCGTGCCGCCGGGCGCCGAGCCCGGCCCCTCCCAGATCATTTCCTGTAACAATCTGGCGGTCGCCGCCATCGCCGAAGACGCCGGCGCCGAAGTCATCGACTTGGGCATCTTCCGCGACGATCTCGCGGAAATCGAACGCGGCATCGGCCTCGCCCGCGAGGCGCGCGCAGACGTTCTGGTGACGCTCGGCGGCGCCTCGGTCGGCGACCACGATCTGCTGCGTCCGGCGCTGGCGCGCCAAGGCATGTCGCTCGACTTCTGGAAGATCGCGATGCGGCCGGGCAAGCCCCTGATCCATGGGGCGCTCGGCGACGCGCGCATCCTGGGCCTCCCTGGCAATCCGGTTGCGTCTTTCGTCTGCGCGCTGGTCTTTCTCGCGCCGCTGCTGCGCGCGCTGCAGGGCGATCCCGAGGCCGGGGCGGACCGGAGCGAGACGGCGATCGCCGGCGCCAATCTTCCCGCCAACAAGGGGCGGCGCGACTATATGCGCGCGCGGCTCGCCGTGGACGAAAATGGCCGCCTCGTCGCAACGCCGCAGCCGCTGCAGGACTCGTCGCTGCTCACCGAGCTGGCGCAATCGCAAGCGCTGCTGATCCGCGAGCCAGGCGCGCCGGCCCTGGTGAAGGGCGCCCCCTGCCGCGTCCTTCGGCTGCCATGATCCGAAGCCGCGCATCCGTGACTTTGGCGCCGCAACATGGCAAAGGAAACGCGCGCGCTGATCAGCCCGCCACGAAAGCAGGCCCGCATGTCGATCATCGATTCCGTCCGTAAATCGCTCGTTCCGATCCATCCGGAAGGCTACGTCTTCATCGCCGGTTTCGCCGCCGTCTCCTTCCTGCTCGACTGGCTGTCGCCGACGCTCGGCTGGATGGGCTTCATCGCCACCGCCTGGTGCGCTTATTTCTTCCGCAATCCGCCGCGGGTGACGCCGCTGCGCGAAGGGCTGGTCATCTCGCCCGCGGACGGCGTGGTCAGCGCGGTTGGCTTCTTTCTGCCGCCCGCCGAACTCGGCCTGGGAGCCGAGCCGATGCAGCGCATCTCCGTATTCATGAGCGTCTTTGACGTGCATGTGAACCGTGCGCCGATCACCGGCCGCATCTCGAGAATCGCTTATAAACCGGGCCTGTTTCTCAACGCCGACCTCGACAAGGCCAGCGACGACAATGAACGCAGCGGCATGGTCATCGAAGCGCCGTCGGGGCGCTTTGGGGTGGTGCAGATCGCAGGTCTCGTCGCGCGGCGCATCGTCGGATTCGTCAAGGAAGGCGAGCAGATCGGCGTCGGCGACCGTTTTGGCCTCATTCGCTTTGGCTCGCGCGTCGACGTCTATATGCCGTCATCGGCCCGGCCCATGGTGGCTATCGGATCCCGGGCCATCGCCGGCGAGACGATCCTCGCCGACATGACCGCCGGCGCCCCTGCGCTGTCATTCAAGGCGGGTTGAACACGCCATGGCCGATCCGTTCTTCTCTGGGCGCGATTCGCAAGAGGGCGTGCTGACGCCCTCCGAACAGCGTCGGCTGCGATTTCGCAACATTCCGTTGCGCATCGTTCTTCCCAATCTCGTGACGCTGCTCGCCCTGTGTATGGGGCTGACGGCGATCCGCTATGGAATCGAAGGACGATTTGAGACGGCCGTGACGGCGGTGATGGCCGCGGCGGTGCTCGACGGGCTGGACGGCCGCCTGGCGCGCGCCATCAAGGGCACGTCGCGCTTCGGGGCGGAGCTCGACTCGCTTTCGGATTTCGTCGATTTCGGCGTCGCGCCCGGCCTGCTGCTGTATCTATGGACGCTGCATGAGATCAAAGGCCTCGGCTGGTTCGCCGTGCTCGTCTTCGCCATCGCCGGCGCACTACGGCTCGCCCGCTTCAATGTGACGATGGACGATCCGAGCAAGCCCGCCTGGCACGCCGAATTCTTTGTCGGCATGCCGGCGCCCGCCGGCGCCGTGACGGTGTTGCTGCCGCTCTATCTGCATTTCTCCGTCTTGGAGTTGCCGGCGTCGAAGGCGATGACGCCGTTTTACATCGTCTATGTGCTGGGCATCGCCTTCCTGATGGCGAGCCGCATTCCGCATTTCTCCGGCAAGCGCATCGGGCGCATACCGCGCGATCTCGTGATTCCGGTGCTGTTCGGCGTGGGCGTGACGGCGCTGCTGCTGGCGATCTACCCGATGGAGCTGCTCGCCGTGCTTAGCGTCGCGTTCCTCGCCGCTATTCCGTTCAGCGTGCGGCGCTACAACAAGCTCGCGAAAGCGGACGCGGAAAAAGCGGCGGCGCCGAAAGAGGCGTCACTGTAATCATCATCGATCGTCATCAAATCAGAAATTAACATAGGCCGTTCGAAATCAAGCTCACTGAGCGGCGGCGAGCGGCGCCAGCGGCTGGCGCTCGACCTTCTGATTAAGCGGCGGCGGCCCGGCGGGGGCGGTTCCGCCGCTCGCGTCAATGACCGCTTGCGTCTCGGCCTCGCCTGGGCGCGGGGCCGTCAGCTGCGCGCCGATCTTTCGCACCACGTCGGGCGCTTCGGCGAAGGCGCCGTGGCCGACGAAGTCCGTCGAAAATGACGAAATATCGTGCACGGCGACCCCCAGTCGGTCGAGCTCCGACTTGTCTTCAGGGTTGGTGGGATTCATCGCGCCCAGGCGCGGCCGGTCGCCGGCGATGCGCGACGCGAGCGACAGCGCGCGATCATTGTTGGCGACGAAGATCGACACATGCCGAGGATCGACGCGCGCGACCTGTTGGCGGAAAACATTGAGATCGATGTCCGGCGCCGCCAGCATGACCTCGCCAAGTTTGCCGTCGAGATCCGGATGGCCGGACTGCGCGACGCCGCGCAGCGTCTCCATCGTCAGCCAGGCGCCCATCGAATGGGCGAGCACATGAATGCGGCCGACGCCCGGCGTGCGCGACAGTTCGACGACGAACTTCTCAAGCGCATCGCGCGAGACCGTCGCCGCCTCCTTGTCGGACTCATAGTTGAACAGCCCGCCTCGGGAATTCCAGGTAAAGAGCGCGGGAACGCCGGAGAAACGTCCGTCGGCGACAATCTGCGCCAGACGAAAGCGCGCCTCCTCGACTCCGGTGTTGAAGCCGTGCACGTAAAGCAGCACGTCGCGCGAATTGCCGATGCGACCAGAGACGTGCGAGGCGACTTCGCCGTAGAACTCGCGCTCATCCATGTTGCGCTTCGACAGCACTGTGAAATGTCGCCGCCGATCGGCGCCGCCGAAGCTTGGACGCTCGAGGCTTCCAGCACGATGGTTGAGCGGGACGCCAATCGAGGTCAGTGAAAAATGCGCTCGGCCGTCGTCTGTCGCGCCTTCGGAACGCCGCGTCGAAGCGACGAAAATGGCGACATTCGACGGCTCGCCCTGGTCTCCGGCGACAAGAGAAACGGCGTTGCCGACGTGGCCGTCGACCATGCGCATGCCGTCCGACACGCAGCCGGCAAGCGACGACGCGATCAAGAGCGCGCATAAGCGCGGCAGCGTTTCTTTTCGATGAGTGCGCAAATTGCTTGGCTCGATCCAGCGCCTGCTCGGAACTGAATCCGCAGCGGCGCGCTTCGACTGAGGCGCTTCGCCTCTCCACCGTCGTTTCTGACGAAGGAAAGCGACCAAAGCGGGGCGAGACGCCCGCCGCAGCAGGGAAAAAATCTCGACATTTCATGAAGCCCCGGGCAAATCGGTCGCACTTGCGCGAATGTGGGTCGCCTGCGCATAGTGCCAAGAAAATAACATTCAGGGAGATCCGACGTGGCGGCGCGCCCGCTATGTCGAAAAGCCAATGCGGATCAGAATCTTGGGGTCGGGCGCCGGGGGCGGCTTCCCGCAATGGAATTGCAACTGCGCGAATTGCCGGGCTGTCCGGGCCGGCGCGCCTGGCTTTTTGCCGCGCACACAGTCCTCATTGGCGGTGAGCGCCAATGGCGTCGACTGGCTGCTGCTCAACGCCTCACCTGATCTGCGCGAGCAAATCGCCGCCGCGCCCGAGCTTGCTCCCGCCCCCGATGACGGTCTGCGCGCGAGCCCGATCAAGGCGGTGGCGCTGACAAATGGCGACGTGGATCACGTTGCGGGTCTTCTCAACATGCGAGAAGCGCAGCCGTTCAGCCTCTACGCCGCAGGACGGGTTCTCGATGCGCTCGGCGCCAATCCGATTTTCACGATCCTGCAGACGCAGCTCGTGCCTCGCATTGAGCTGCGCATAGACGAAGCCGTGCCTGTCACCGGAGCGGGCATCGATCTAGGTCTCGCGATCCGCGCCTTTCCCGTTCCGGGCAAGATCGCGCTCTATCTCGAAAACGCCAATGCGCCGAATTTCGGCACGAGCGCCGGCGACACGTTGGGGCTTGAAATTATCGAAGCCGGAACTGGCGACTCGTTCTTTTACATTCCGGGCTGCGCCAAGGTTGACGCGGAACTGGCCGACCGGCTTCGGGGCGCCAAGCTTGTCTTCTTCGACGGCACGCTTTTCCACGAAAATGAGATGATCGAGCAAGGTCTGCTCGGCAAGACCGGCTCGCGCATGGGCCATATCAATGTCAGCGGCGCCGATGGCTCCATCGCCGCGTTCGCGTCGCTGGACGTGAACCGCAAAATCTATGTGCACATCAACAATTCAAATCCTCTGCTCAACGAATTCTCGGACGCATATGCGACTGCCCAAGCGGCCGGCTGGGAAATCGGCGAGGATGGCATGGAGGTCGACCTGTGAACGAGATCGTAGCCATTGATTGGCGCGGCGCCGCCCCGCTCTCCCGCGACGAATTCGAAGCTGCGATCCGTGCTGTTGGCGCCGAGCGCTATCACGACAAGCATGAGTTTCATAAGCTGCTGCACGGCGGCAAGCTCAACAAGGATCAGGTCGCCGCCTGGGCGTTGAACCGCTACTGCTACCAGGAGGCGGTGCCGCGCAAGGACGCCGCTTTCATGAGCCGCGTCCATGATCGCGAGTTGCGCCGCGAATGGATACATCGCATCCATGATCACGACGGCCTCGGTGAAGAAGGCGGCGGCATCGAGCGCTGGCTGGTGCTGACGGACGCGCTCGGCTTCTCGCGCGATTACGTGACCTCTCGGCGCGGCGCGCTGCCCGCGACAAAATTCGCCGTCGAAGCCTATGTGCGCTTTGTCGTCGAGCAGCCGCTCGTCGTTGCGGTCGCGTCTTCGCTGACCGAACTCTTCGCGCCGTCGATCCATCGCGAACGCATCGTCGGAATGCTTGAAAGTTACGACTTCGTCGATGACCAGGTGATGGCCTATTTCAAGCGCCGGCTGACCCAGGCGCCGCGCGATTCCGAGTTTGCGCTCGGCTATGTGCTCGATAACGCCAAAACCCGCGCCGAACAGGAAGCCTGCGTCGGCGCCGTGCGGTTCAAATGCGACGTCTTGTGGGCGCAGCTTGACGCATTACATCACGCCTACGTCACGCCCGGGCCGATCCCGCCCGGCGCATGGCGGCCAGGAGAAGCAAATGTCTGAGGCGCATGCCGCGCGGTTCGTGATCGGGCCGGATTCCCGTCCGGCCTTCACACGCTACGCGCGGCTGCATGAAGACCGAGCGCGCTCGCGAACGGTTATTCTCGCGCCCGAGCGCGCCTATGAACTCGATCCGATTGGGCTCATCGTGCTGCGCGCGATCGACGGCGCAACACGCCTCGCCGATCTTTGCGCGCGCCTCGCGCAGCAATATTCCGCGCCCCTCGACGTTATCACGCGCGACGTTACCGCGCTGTTGCAGGGGCTCGCCGACAAGCGGCTGCTGCGCGACGGAACCGACGAATTTGCGGCGCCGGCGCCTTCCGCCTTCGCCGCGTCGATCGCGCCGTTCGCGGGCGGACCCGCGGGGCTGCTCGCCGAGCTTACCCATCGCTGCCCGCTGCAATGTCCCTACTGCTCCAATCCGCTGGAGCTCGAGCGCTCGAATACGGAGCTCACCGCCGACGAATGGGGCGAGGCCTTCCGTCAGGCGGCGTCGATCGGCGCGCTGCAGCTGCATCTTTCCGGCGGCGAACCCACCCTGCGACGCGATCTTGAAGAGATACTCGCACAAGCGGTCGATGCTGGCCTCTACACCAATCTCGTCACCTCCGCCGTTCTGCTTACGCGCGAGCGGTTGCAGCGTCTCGCCGAGATCGGCCTCGATCATGTGCAGGTCTCCATTCAGGATGTCGTTCCTGAGAGCGCCGACCGAATCTCGGGCTATCAAGGCGGCGTCGCCAAGAAGCGCGACGTCGCGCGATGGACGCGCGAATTGGGCATGGGATTGACGATCAATGCGCCGATGCACCGGCAGAACATCGCGCATCTGCCGCAGATCATCGATTTCGCCGTCGAGGTCGATGCGCAGCGCATTGAGATCGCGCATATTCAGTATTACGCCTGGGCGCAGATGAACCGGGCCGCGCTCATCCCAACGCGCGAAGCTTTTATGGAAACGGTCGGCATCGTCGACGAGGCGAAGAAGCGTCTCGCCGGCGTTCTCAATTTCGATTTCGTCATCCACGATCATTACGCGACGCGGCCGAAGGCCTGCACCGGCGGCTGGGGCCGTTCGATCGTGGCGGTGACGCCGTCCGGCAAGGCCCTGCCCTGCCACGCCGCGCAGACCTTGCCGGGACTGACCTTCGACAATGTGCGCGAGAGGCCGCTCGGCGACATCTGGCGGAACGGCGCAGCCTTCAACGCCTTCCGCGGCACGGATTGGATGAAGGAGCCCTGCCGTTCCTGCGAGCGCCGCGAAATCGATTTCGGCGGTTGCCGCTGTCAGGCGTTCGCGATCGCCGGCGACGCCGCGGCGACGGACCCCGCCTGCCACCTCTCGCCGGACCATGCGCGCTTTGCCGCTTACGCGGAAGTCGAATCGCACATCACGGCGCCGGACTTTGTCTATCGCCGCTATGGCGGCGCCGCGGCGTCAACGGCGCGCGCCAAGGAGCCGGCGTGATCTACCGCTGAGCTGCGCGAGGATCGTCGCGCGGATCAAGATAGGTGATGTTCCACGGGCCGACGCCGGTCACTTGCACCACTGTATCGTCTTCGAAGCTGACCCAATGGCCCGCTTCCGCGGGCGTCGCCGCAAAACCGCCGGCGGCAAGCGTCTTCTCGGCGTTTGGATCGAGCTTGGCTCCTTCGCCGTAACGAACGGCTCCCGACAGCACCGTCATCGTTTCCATCCCGCTGTGCTTGTGCGGCCCGATTTTATATCCTTTGGGCGCACGCATTCTCAGAATGTAGGGTCCGCCCTGCGTCGGATCGCCGAAGAGCATCGCGACTTCCGCGCCCTTCGGCAGTTCTGTCGGACCCGCTTTCCATTCGAGTTTATCTTGGGAAAAGACGGAGCCTGGAGCTTCCGCCATTACGGCAATGGGAGCTGCGAGGCTTATGGCCGCGCCCGCAAGAATTGCAGCAAGATTTCGCATAGCTTGGGCCTCCAAAGCGCCCCTTGCTTGAGATAGTGCGCCGAAGACACACAGGGACGAAGAATTCAAAAATTCAATTTCGGTAACAAACGAGCAACTTCCACAGGGCATATTGAGCTTGTCTCGCGGAGTTAAGGATTTGTTTCGCATAAGTTGCGTAATGGAGCTTGTCGCATGAAGTCGCGGGATACGCTTGTCCGTCTCAAACGGTTCCAGGCCGAGGAAAAACGCCGGCGCGTCGTCCAATTGAATGCAATGATCAGCGAATTCACGCGCATGGCTAATGAGCTCGACCGTGAAATTGGTCAGGAAGAGCGGCGCGCCAACATCGACGATCCCAATCACTTCGCTTATCCGACTTATGCGCGGGCGGCGCGCACGCGACGCGACAACATCCTTGCGTCGATCGCGGAACTGCGCGGCCAACTCGAAGAAGCCGAAGCGCAGTTCAAAGAAGCCAGCGAAGACTTCGCCAAGGCGCAAAGCCAGGAAGCGCGGGATCGCGGCGCCGAGCGCATGGTTGATGTCGTCGCCGAGCGGCGCCACGCCGAAATGCCGGAAGTTTTGCGCAGGGTTTAAGGCTGAAATAGCCGCCAGCGTAGCCTGCCTCCGGGCGCGCGCGCCCAAACGCCAAACGTTTTTCGGCGAACGGCGCTGAACTCTTCGCCTTTGGCGAGAGCCTGGGCGACCGACGCGACATTGAAATCAAACGCTCGGAAAAAAAGCGCCGCGCCGGAACGCCCCGCATCGATGAAGGCCAATTCGAAACGCGCGAGGTCAGCGACCCAGGGCGACTCCTGTTCGCACTTTTCCACACGCCTATAAAGAAATGCAGTGAGCGCCGCAGCGTCCGAGCGACTTGTCGCCTCTCGCGCAGCGCCGCGGATCGCCTGGCGGAAAAGCGCATCGAAGCGATCGCCCAATGCGCGCGCTGTAAGCGGCAGCGCCCTGCGCGCATAAAGCGCGCGTTTGCCGATCAGGCTCTGCGCAAAGGCTTCGATTTCGCGACGGTCGATTCCGGCGAGGCGCTGCGTGTCATGCATGCTCAGGCCAAAACGAGTCGCCACGGCGATCGGCGCTTCGAAGAATTCCCGCCGCAGAACATCGTCGGTGAACAGGCGCGCCAGCAGCGCCTGCGTCTGCGCTAACGCCATCGCCCGTTCTCCACGAGCGTCCGTCGCGCGCGCGCCACTTCATCGATGAGTTCGCCGAACGGCGGCATTTTCTCATCGCGCTCGAGAATGACGGCCTTGACCGGCGCGCGGGCGATGACGCGATCATAGAGCCGCCAAACCGCATCGCTCGTCGCGGCGTCATGGCTGTCGATCAACAGACCGTCTCGCTCGCGTCCGCCGGCGTAGTGGATTTGCACGAGCCTGTCCCATGGCCAACGCTCGAAGTCGCGTTCGAGATCGACGCCGAAATTCGTTGCATTCACATGCATGTTGGCGACGTCGCACAGCCAGCCGCATCCGGTCGCTTCGAGCGTGCGCGCCAAAAATTCAGCTTCGTCCATTTCGCCGCCCGGAATGCGCACCACACAAGTGATGTTTTCCAAAATCAGCGGCGTCTTGATGCGCCTGCGCACTATTTCAACATTGCGCGCGACGACGTCGATCGCTTCCTGCGTAAAGGGCAGCGACGCAAGATGGCCGATGCTGATTCCGCCCGCGCGCGTGAAGCAAAGATGTTCGCTCCACCAGGGCGGATCGATGCGTTCGATCAGCGCGGCGATTTTGTCGAGATAGCATGAGTCGACGCCGTCGGCGCTTCCGATCGAGAGATCGAGACCATGCGCGACGAGCGGAAAATGCGCTCTTAAAAGCTCGAGTTCAGCGAGCTTTTCTTTTGATGCGTCGAGATAATGATCAGCGATGATCTCGATGAAATCGACATCGTCCCGTCGGGCGAAGAGATCAGCGCGAAACTGCGGACGATAGCCAAGTCCGGACCCGAGGCCCGGCGCGTCAATCGCGGACGCCACCATCGCTCGCTCCGCCGTCGCCGCAACTGCCGCCGCAGCTTGTTCCGCAATCGGAGCCATCGCTTCCCGAGCCGCGGCTGAAGGCTTCGGCGAACATCGCCTCCGTCGTGCCTTTGAGCGGCGCAAATCCGTAAAGGCCGATGAGAAACAGCGCGGCGCCGTGGAATGCGCGCGCTTCGGGTCCGGGCGATCCGATGTGACCGACGGCCGCCTTCAGACGCCCGCCATAGGCAAGCCGCATCGCGTCAAGATAGGCGTGGCCGCGACGGCTGGCATGGGTTCTGGTCAGCACATAGGCAAGCGCGAAAAGCGACGCGACCGACGCAGCTGCGAGAAAGACCAGATAGGCGACATTCACGGCGCCCGCTGTCCATTCAACATAAATCTTGGCAAGCGCCAGGCCGACGATGATCAGCGTTCCACCGATCTGCGCGCGTCGGCGCCAGATCTTCACGGACTTGGGCTTGATCAGCTCCTCCGCGGCGAGCTTCGCGCGCAGCGGCGCGAGCTGTTCCAGCAGCCAGCGCCGCAAGCCGCGATCTTCGAACAGCGCATGCGCCTTCGGCTTCGCCTGCACGGCTTCGAGCAGGCGCGTCTCCATGGCGTTGAGTTCGCCCGGCTCCGGCTGCTTGTCTGTCGGAATCACGTGATCCTCCGCGGCGAGGACGACGAAGCCGCGCTGCGCTAGATCGTAGATCAGCGTTCGGATGACCTGATTGACGCCACCTTGCAGGAAGGCGACCTCCATCGCGTCGGGGTTCTGCGGCACGGGCGGCGGCGCGCGGCGATCGGTGCGATCCGCGAGCCGAATGCAAAGATAAGTGGCCGCCAGCACGAGGATGACGACGAGGCCGAAGACATTGAGAAATTCAGGCCCGGGAAGATTAAGGATCGCAATGTTCTGCACGCCAGCCGCCTCAGTTCGTGATCACATCTTGCACAAGCCGTCGCGCCTGCAGCGTCGCGACCGCCAACACCGCCATGCCGATCGCCTGATGCGCGAGCGCCAGCGCCAGGTGCGGGTCGCCGGCGAAGGGCGGCTCGACCAGCACTAATGTCGCAACGCCAAGCGCGATCTGCATGAGCACATGGCCGAACAGGATCACGGCGCCGCGGCGCGCGCGTCCTTCCGCATTCATCCACGCATCCAGAAGATGCCCGAGCGCCAGAGCGAAGATCAGATAGGCGATCATGCGGTGGAAGAATTGGACGGTGACCGGGTTGTCGACGAGATTGGTCCAGACCGGCTCCAATCGCCACAAGACGTCGGCCGAAGGAATGAAGACGCCGTCCATCAGCGGCCAAGTGTTATTGACGAGGCCCGCCCGCAGTCCGGCGACGAGGCCGCCGACGAAAATCTGCAGAAACACAAAAGCCAGGATCGTCAGCGCGACCGCCTTCAGGCGACCTGCGCCCCCATGCACGAGAGAGACGGCGCGCGGCCCGAGGCCGCCGGCCACCCATAAACAGGCGGAGAAGATCAGCGCGGCGAGCAGCAAATGAATCGCGAGGCGCTCCTGCGCCACCTCGATGCGGTTGACGAGGCCCGACGCGACCATCCACCAGCCGACGCCGCCCTGCAGCGCCCCGAGCGCAAGAATGCCGACGAGCTTCGGCTTCGCCGAACGCGGCAGGCGGCCGGTCGCCCAAAACCATATGAGCGGAACGGCGAAAACGACGCCGATCACCCGTCCGAGAAGACGATGCGCCCATTCCCAGGCGTAAATATATTTAAACCCAGCGACATCCATGTCCGGGAACAGTTCCCTGTATTGCGGGATCTGCTTGTATGCTTCGAACGCCTCCTGCCACTCCTGCTGCGACAGCGGCGGCAGCACGCCGGTGACGGGCTTCCATTGCACGATCGAGAGGCCCGATTCGGTCAACCGGGTCGCGCCGCCGACGACGACCATCAAAAAGACCAGCCCCGCGACGAGCCACAGCCAGTTGCGCACCGCCCGGGCGTTCGCCTCGGTCGCGTGGTGCCTGATCGCCGGGACAGGTTGGGGAAAATGCAGCCAATCTTCCATGAGACGCCGAGGGGTGGGAGGCGGATGACGGCGGCCAGTTAAGGGATGCGGCCCTCGCTTGTCCACACCCGGCGGCCGTCTCTGGCGAGTCGGGCCAATTTGGCTGAAAACTGCGCGGCTGCGGATGTTAGAGTAGCGCGGCTTGAGTCGAGGGATCAGGTGTCGGGCAAGAGCGATGAAGCGATGCGCACGATCGGCGAGGTCGCGGCGAGCCTCGACCTTCCCGCGCATGTGCTGCGCTTCTGGGAAACCCGTTTCAAGCAGATCAATCCTCTTAAGCGCGCCGGCGGGCGGCGCTTCTACCGAGAGCGCGATATCGAACTTGTGATCGCGATCCGCCGCCTGCTCTACGACGAAGGCTATACGATCAAGGGGGTGCAGCGCATCCTCAAGGAAGACGGGGTGGAGGCGGTCCTCGCCGGCGCGGGGCGCCGCCAATCGGAGCCGCCGATGGGGGAGACCTCCCCTGTGGGGCCGGGCGCGAGCGGCGGCTGGACCGGGTCTAGGCGAGCCGAAGAGGGCAAGGACGCCGCCCTGTCGGCCGACGACGCCATTCTCCGCGCGCAAGATCCAGTTTTTGCGGGGCTCGAAGGCCAGGATCCGGCGCCGCCCGTCGAACTTAGCGAGCCTGTTGCGGCGTCTTCGGCCCGCGGCGAACCACGCCCGCTCGCGGCGCGGGAGGCGCAAATTCTGCGCGAGGCTCTGGCCGAGATCGAGGAATGCAAACGCCTGCTCAGATTGACCAAGCGATAGCGAACCGGGCGTTGCCAGCGCCGCGCCGCCTCACTATAACGGCGCGAGTCGGAGTGTAGCGCAGCCCGGTTAGCGCACTTGTCTGGGGGACAAGGGGTCGTGGGTTCGAATCCCGCCACTCCGACCATTTTTCGAAAATATCCGATATGGGCAACTGCGGACGGCAAGGGCTCGGTCTCTACACAGCTGGGGATCACGAGGAATTTAACCCGCCGTAGTACCCCCTCCCCGTTCCTGCCCCTCCGGCATGACAAAGCCCGGACGTCGCCGGCCGGGCTTTGACTCGCTTTTGAAGGTGAACTTAGCGGTTCAATATTTGGCGACGACTGGAGGGGCGCCCCAGTTGAAATGATAATTAACGCCGGCGCGAACGAGATTGCCATTGTAATTGGCGCGCGCTTGCGTGGCGTTCAGCCATTTCAAGCCTGCGGGAGGTCCGCCGAGACTGCCGTCATAAAACTGAGCGGTCACGCCCGCAGCCATCTGAACCGAACCAAGGTCGTAGTAGAGATACTCAACTTTGGCGCTCCAATTCGGCATGAACATCCATTCCAGACCGCCGCCCGCCGTCCATCCGACCCGCGTATCCGAATATGCGCCGCCTCCAAAACCACTCGACGGCCAGGACGCACGAACGGGAAGCACTGCCTGCCAGCCGCTGACGTTAAAATTGACGCCGCCGTAGGCCAAACCGCCCGTTCCGTAAACAAGCAGCGTGGGAGTGATCAGATAGCCGAGACGTCCGCGCACGGTGCCCAAGTAATCCAGGTTCTTACGGATGGATACGGCCGTCAGAACCGAATCGTTCAGGACATTGGCTCCCGTTGCAGGAATATTGGTCCAGGAACTATTGTTGCCGCCGCTGTTCGCGATGCCTTGGATGTCAG
>JALHNR010000075.1 GCA_022843525.1 Methylocystis sp.
CAGGTGAATACGGGCTGCGCATTCAATTGGCGCCGGTATAGGATGCTCCGGAAGACCGAGGCTCCCGAGCGACCACCGCTCTGTCTTGACCAGGAACATTCCGCCAGCAGCGCAGTTAAGGCGCCAAGCGCGGTTGGGAAAGATCCTCCATGAAAGCCTTTCGATGCCAGGTTTGCCGCCAGAGCGTACTTTTTGAGAACACCAAATGCGAAAGTTGCGGGCACACGCTCGGCTATTTGCCGACGCATGGCGAGATGACCGCTGTCGAACCTGTCGGTAACGGATGGCGCGCGCTCGCCGATGGAACCCGCGAATATCGTTTCTGCAAAAACTGGGAGCTGCACGGATGTAATTGGATGGTCGAGAAGGGCGGTCCCTCGGCGTATTGCCTCGCCTGCCAGCATAATCGAATCGTGCCTGACTTGTCGGACGACAAGCGCCACGCGGCCTGGCAGAAAATCGAAGCCGCCAAACGACGGCTATTTTACAGCCTGATCAGGCTGAATCTTCCTGCGCCGACGGCGTCCGAGAACGACGGCGAGCCGCTCGTCTTTGATTTCTTGGCTGAGGAGCCATCGCAACGGCCGGTGCTAACGGGCCATAGCTCGGGCCTGATTACGATCGCCTTGAAGGAAGCGGACGACCCCGTCCGGGAAAAACTGCGCGACGAGATGGGTGAACCCTATCGTACGTTGCTCGGGCATTTCAGGCACGAGATCGGCCACTATTATTGGGATCGCATCGTGCCGCACTCCGAACATCTTAGGCCGTTTCGTGAGCTCTTTGGGGACGAGCGGCAAGACTATGGCGCCGCCCTCAAGAGACATTATGAGGAGGGGCCTCCAGCCGACTGGCGACAGAAACACATAAGCGCCTACGCCTCCTGTCATGCGTGGGAAGATTTTGCCGAAACCTTCGCGCATTATCTCCATATCGTCGACACGCTCGAAACGGGTCGCAGCGCAGGGCTCGTCGTGCGGCGGGACGACGGTTCTCCGGCGCGGGTCGATTTCGATCCTTACGGCTATCCCGACATCAATGAGATGGTGGATAGTTGGCTGGACATTTCGTTCGCGTTGAACAACATCAACCGATCGATGGGGCAGCCAGATATCTATCCCTTTGTGATTTCGCCGGTCGTGAAAGACAAACTGGGCTTTGTCCAAAATCTTCTCATGGATCACGCGCAGCGGCACGCCGCCGCCGCGCCGCGCGCCGCATGTTGCTAATCCATCCATTCGCGGTACCACGCCAGCTCGCAGGCGAAGCGCTCTTGAGCTGTGACGAAGCGGCAAACATCCCAAGACGATAGATCGGTTTGACGAGGCGCCGCGCGGCTGCGATCAAAGGAGCGTGGCGAGAGCCTGAGGCGCCCCGAGCGTTCACGCACGGACGCCTGCTCCGAGCGTTTCGGCGTCCAACTTCTCTTTGGAGAATCGAATGATCGTTTCGTCAGCTTCGGATTATCGAAAGGTCGCGCAGCGAAAGCTGCCGCGCTTCCTCTTTGATTATATCGACGGCGGGGCGAACGCTGAAGACACCCTGCAGGCCAATGTCGCTGATTTGAGGTCCGTGAACCTCAGACAGCGCGTGCTGAAGAACGTTTCCGACCTCAGTCTCGCGACGGCGTGGTTCGGTCAGGCTTCTGAGCTTCCTGTGATCCTGGCGCCTGTGGGCCTGACCGGATTGTTCGCTCGTCGAGGCGAGGTTCAGATGGCCAATGCCGCGGCGAACAAGGGCGTTCCTTGCGTGGTGTCGACGCTCTCGGTCTGTTCGCTCGAAGAAGTTACGTCCCAATGCCCGCAGCCGATCTGGTTTCAGCTCTACGTGCTCAAAGATCGTGGTTTCATGCAGTCGATGTTGGAACGCGCCCAACGTGCGGGCGTGAAAAACCTTGTCTTCACGGTAGACCTGCCAGTGCATGGATCGCGCTACCGCGACGCCCATTCCGGCTTGTCAGGACCCTACGCCATGCAGCGGCGAATACTGCAGGCGATAACAAAGCCCGCTTGGGCCCTCAATGTCGGGATCCGCGGACGACCACATGATCTTGGCAATGTCTCGAATTATCTCGGCAAGGCGACCGGACTGCAGGATTACATCGGCTGGCTTGGAAAAAACATCGATCCATCGATCAGCTGGTCGGACCTCGAATGGATCCGCGATTTTTGGAAGGGTCCTCTGATCCTGAAGGGCATATTGGATCCTGAGGACGCCCGGAACGCGGTGCGGTTCGGGGCGAATGGAATCATCGTTTCCAATCACGGGGGACGGCAACTCGACGGCGCGCTCTCGACGGCCAAAGCCTTGCCGCCGATCGCGGACGCCGTCGGAAGCGATCTTGAAGTATTTGTCGATTCAGGCATTCGATCCGGACTGGACGTCGTCCGCATGCTGGCGCTCGGCGCTAAGGGCGTCCTCCTAGGCCGGGCCGCAGCTTATGCGCTGGCTGCGGCCGGACAGGGTGGCGTCGAAAATATGCTCGAGATCTTCGCCAAGGAAATGCGCGTGGCGATGACTCTGACGGGCGTCGCTTCGGTTGCGCAGATTGATCGGCAGATACTCGCTTGATAACAGGCGCGGTCGCCTTCGCGCTCGATCGACGTTACGTTTCGCGACCGCGCTGACAAGCTAGCGTCAGCTCGTCAGCCTCACGCAAAAAGATCGACCCGACCGTCGCCGAGCCGGTAAATCCCGCTCGCGATTTTGAAGCGCTTTTCATTGAAAGCGGCGCTCAGCAGAGGCGTTGCGCTCTTCAGCGTCTCAACGCATAGCCGCGCGTTTTCCATCGTCGCGTTTTCTAATTGATCGCCTGGACGGCCGGCGACGGCTTTGACCGCAGGGGCCAGAGCCGCGACCAGCGAGGGAAGGTGGCCAGGCAAAGTCGTATGATCCTGTATTGAGGAAATCGCCGATTGAACCGCGCCGCAGGCTTCGTGACAGAGCACCAGAATCACAGGCGTCTTCAGCACCTCCACCGCATATTCCAAGCTCGCGATATTGTCCGGGTTGGCGAAGTTGCCGGCGACGCGAACGACGAAGAGATCTCCGCGGGAACTGTCAAAGGCGTATTCCGGCGCGATCCGCGAATCCGCGCAGCTGAGAACTGCAGCGTAGGGATTTTGTCCGCCGACGAGAGCCTCGCGCTCCGCGACGAAGTCGTGCCGTCGTGCGGCGCCCTTCTGATATCGCCTGTTGCCCTCCATCAGGCGCGCCAACGCGTCATCCGGACTCATCACGTTCTCAGGCTTGGGCGGCGCACTACTCGGCTTGGCTTTTTTCGACTGGGATTTTCGTCCCTGGGCGCTCGCGCTTCCAACGACCGCCAGCGTTCCCGCCGCACCGGCGCCGAAGACAAAGGCTCTGCGGCGCATTTTGCCGTCATGAACGATATCGGCAAAGCCACACGCCTGACACATACGCGATCCTCCGGGAGAGAAAACAACGCTCTGCGCTGTCGCGCAAAGATAGCGCCAAAACGATCGACATTGAAGCGCCTACTCGAACTGGGCATTTTGAGCAGAGGTCAGAAATCGCTGCGCGTCAACTCACGAGCGTGGCGTGCGAACGGCTGCGGCTTCGGAAGATGGTAATGGCTGTCCGGTTAAGCAGAATGCGTTGTGTCTAATTTACCATGAATTTTACAAATCGCCTGTCGCACCCCCGCCGGGGCCGCGTCGCTCACATTATGGCCGCAACCGAAGTCGACGCTCTCACGTCCGCTGTGGACGAGTGGAGGCGTAACATGCGTCGGTCCCCCATGTATGGCCAAAAGGTCGGCGATGGTATCGCCGAATTGCTACGCCAAACCTACGACAATGTTCTTCGCGAGCCGCTCCCCGATCGGTTCCGCGATCTGCTGGAGGGGCTGGAAACGGACAGGGCGTTCTTTTTAGCGGAAGCGCGAGCGCGCGAAGACAGCGACGCCGCTGATGCGCTCGAGGAGCGCTGACGTCGTTGGCGCCTGCGTCGTCTGCATGGGCTCAGGTCATGTCAGCAGATTGCGTCGCCATCGTTAACTTGTCTCTTCGCTGAAGCTACGGGAGGACAACATGTCGGTAAGAATTTTGATTGCCGGTATATGCGTCGCTGGGGCTTTGGTTTCGACTGCTGCTATCGCTCAAACGCCAGCTGGCCCGGACTGCGCCGCCCAGGCGACGGAAAAGAAGCTGCATGGCGCGGCGCTGAAGAGTTTCATGAAAAAGTGCGACAGAGACGCCGCTGCGAGCGCCTGCGATGTGGCTGCGACTGAAAAGAAACTATCAGGCGCAGCTCGGACGAGCTTTACGAAAAAGTGTGTCAGGGACGCTGCGGCGAAGCCGAGCGTCCACTGATTGGTATAAAATCAGGAGCTTGCTTCGCGTTGCTCAGTCATCAGCAAGGGCAAAGCGATGAATGAGTCCCCCGATGAGGGCGCCGGCGAGCGGCGCGACCCAGAACAACCAAAGTTGTTCGAGGGCCCAGCCGCCGACGAAGAGCGCCTGGCTCGTCGAACGCGCAGGGTTCACTGAAGCGTTGGTGATGGGGATGTCAACCAGATGGATCAGCGCCAGCGCCAATCCGATCGCGATTGGCGCGAAGCCTACCGGCGCACGGCCTTCTGTCGTGCCCAGAATGACGAGCAGGAAAAATGCCGTCAGGACAATTTCAGCAAGCAGGCCAGACTGCCACGTGTAGCCGTTGGGCGAATGTTCGTCATAGCCATTAGCGGCAAAGCCGTTGGCGAGCGAAAAATCGATGTTGCCCTGAGCGATCTGGAGCAGCACGAAAGCGGCAAATGTCGCGCCGATAAGCTGCACCACCCAATAGGGTCCGACGTCCTTCCAGGAGAAGCGGCCGGCGGTGGCGACGCCGAGCGTCACCGCTGGATTGAAATGGCCGCCAGATATGGGGCCGAAGGCGTAGGCGCCCGTCAGCACCGTGAGGCCGAAGGCGAGCGCTACGCCGAGGAAGCCAATGCCGAGCTGTGGAAAGCCGGCGGAAATCACCGCGCTGCCGCAGCCGCCGAACACGAGCCAAAAAGTCCCAAGAAATTCAGCGAGAAGCTTACGTGGAAGAGAATGCCGCATTTAAGGTCTCCATCGGTCGTTGGACGAATGAATTCGTGAATTGAAGGAAAGTTTAGCGCAAAGCTTTGGTTTGATCGAGGGGCGACGCGCCATTATCCGCGAATGGGGCGCGGGACGCCGAAATCTCCTAACGGACATTCGAGCGCGGCGCGGTCCCATCCGCCGGCGTCAGCGGCAGCCTCATATGTGCTCTGCAAAAAGCGAAGGAGCGTCGCATCTGGATGTTCGGCGTTGCGCACGATGTCGTAGGGCAGGATGAATTCCTTGAGATCCTGGCTAAAGAATGCGCCGTCCGGTTCAACCTTCGCGCGATCGAATCCAGGCGGCGCGGGATAGGCATAGGAATAGAAAGCAGGGAAATCGATCGGGCCGCCCCCAGGCCAAAAGCCCGCGCTGCTCACCTCATGCGAGTAAGCTTCGCGCACAACGGCGTCCGCAAGATGTGGAACGCCACCCGGATGGCGCGGCGCACCGCGACCGGAAAACCTCGTCACCGCCAGATCAAAACTGCCCCAGAAAAAGTGCACAGGGCTGACCTTGCCAATGAAGCCCGTGCGAAAGGTTTTGAAGACGCGGTCGGCTTGCACAAGCAATCTCCAAAAGCAGTTTGCATAAACAGGCTCGTAGTCGGCATGAATCCGGTCCGTTGTGAACGGAAGCGCATCAGGCATTTCGTTGGGATGTTCATTGATGCGGACAAAAATGTCCAACTCCTCGAGCCTGCTGAAAAGATGCGCATAAAAGTCGGCGACAGTCTGAGATCGGAGCTGCATTTGGCGTTCTTCGCCATCGCTCGTCGTTATACGAAGCACGTGGCCTATAAAATCGAAATCAATCTGAAAGACCCTTGCGCCATACGGGATCGGCGACGTGGTGAGGCCACGAGTCGTCACATAAAGCGCCACGTGCCAGGAGTGGTTTTGCCAAGGAGTCAGCGACAGGCGGATCTTGCCGACGATCTGAGTCCAGAGATGCAGAGTCGTATAGGTCTCTCGCCAGGCGAAGTAAGGCAATGCTGGCCAAGCGTTTCGCTCTGCTTCGCTCACCACCGTCGCGGTCATTCAGCTCGCCCCGTCTGTGTCGCCCTCCGCTCAAGGCGCGACCAGTTCCTGTACGCTGAATAGATTGAGTTCATCTTTCCACACGCGCAGAGGAGTCCACCCCGCCGCCTGCGCGATCAGATGAAACTCTTCGATCGTGTATTTGTAAGCGCTCTCGGTGTGAATTGTCTCCGCTTCCCGGAAGCGAATATTTCTTCCCGCCACCCAGACGTCCTGATCCTTCAAACTGACGAGGTGCATCTCAATGCGTCCTTCGAAGGGCTCGTAGGTCGCCGCATGGCGAAAGGCTTGAAGATCGAATGTCCCATCGAGTTCACGATTAATGCGCGCAAGCAGATTGAGATTGAATGCGGCGGTGACGCCATTTGCATCATCGTAAGCTGCAACAAGCTGGCGAACGTCCTTTTTCAGATCGACGCCGATGATCAGCTTTCCGCGCGGCGAAAGCGTCTCTCGCATCGCGCGTAGCAGCTGCGTCGCCTCCGCAGGGACGAAATTGCCGATCGTCGATCCAGGAAAAAATCCCAGCTTAGGCCGTTCCGCCAGCTCGGCAGGAAGCTCGATCGGGTGCGAAAAATCAGCCAATAGCAGCTGAATGTTGAGTCCGGAAAACCGCGCCGTCAGCCGCTCCCGAGCATCCGTGAGAGCGCTCTCCGAAATATCGATCGGCACATAGGCGTGTAGACGCGGCAAATGTCCGAGCAGGATTTCCGTCTTGATGCTCGAACCGGAGCCGAACTCGACGAGAACCGTGTCTCCTACCGCTCCCTCGAGCATCTGCATCGCATTGGCTGTGAGAATCCCCACCTCAATTCTCGTGGGATAGTATTCGGGCTGGCGCGTGATGTCTTCGAAAAGCGCGCTGCCTTTTGCATCATAAAAGAAGCGACAGGGAAGACTCTTCCTCGGCCGGGACAGCCCCTCGAGCACGCTAAATGCAAAGTCGTCCGCTTGCCGCACGAGCGGCGCTGAGCGCTCCGTCGCCTTTGACATCAGGCAACCTCCGAAGCGAGGCGTAGGCCAAGAAATTGCCAGCGCTGATGCGGATAAAAGAAGTTGCGATAGCTCGGGCGGATGTGATCTTGCGGCGTCACGCAGGAGCCGCCGCGCAACACGTGCTGACCAACCATGAACTTGCCGTTGTATTCTCCCAGCGCTCCCTCAGGGGCGCGATAGCCCGGATAGGGCAGATAGGCGCTCTGGGTCCACTCCCAGACGTCGCCGAACATCTGACGAAGCGATTCATTGGGTTCGGCTTCGGCCGGTCGCGGACGCAGTGCCGCCGTTCCAAGAAAATTTCCCTGCCTTGGCGCTGTGGCCGCCGCGACCTCCCATTCGAATTCGGTCGGCAGCCGCTTGCCCGACCAGCGCGCAAAAGCGTCGGCTTCGTAGTAGCTCACATGCGCAACCGGCGCATCGAGGCTTAGCGGCTGCAATCCTTCGAGCGACATCTCAAACCACTCTCCGTCACGAGACTCCCAGTAGAGCGGCGCCTGCCAGTTCTCGCGCATGATCGCCGCCCAGCCGTCGGACAGCCATAGGGTCGCCGTTTCGTAGCCGCCGTCGGCGACGAACGCCAACCACTCGCGGTTTGTGACCAGACGGTCAGCAAGCCGGAATGGGCGAAGGAGGACATCATGGCGAGGACCCTCATTGTCCCAGGCAAACCCCTTTCCGTCGTGACCGATCGGATAGACGCCGCCGGCAAAATCGATCCAGCGTAGCGGCTCACATGGCGCCGGAATGGAGCGGGGCTGGGTCGGGCGGTAGGCTGGCTTTAGGGGATTTGCAGCGAAAAGCGAGAGGATGTCTGTGAGCATCAGCTCCTGATGTTGCTGCTCGTGATTGATTCCAACCTCGAGCGTGTCGATCAAAGCTGGCGGCGCGTCGGTTTGATCAGCAAGGAGCTGCGCCAACGCCAGGTCGACATGCTCCCGATAGGCGAGAACCCGATCGAGCGACGGCCGCGTGAGAAGTCCCCGCTTTGGCCTGGGCTGCCGCGGGCCCTGGTGCTCATAGTAGGAGTTGAAGCAATAGTTGAACGCCTCATCGAATGGTTGATAGCCAGTCAGATACGGCGTCAAGACAAAGGTTTCAAAAAACCATGATGTGTGTGCGAGGTGCCATTTGGTCGGGCTGGCGTCCTCCATCGCTTGGACGACCATGTCTTCTGCGCTGAGTGGCGCCGCAATCTCGGTGGAAAGTCCGCGCGCTGCAAAAAGACGATCGCTCAAGCTGTTCGAGGCGCTCGCCGAAAAATCTGTATCCGGGACCAAGGCTAGTTCACCCATCAGCATCTCTCCAAGAAGCAAGCCGAACCCGAGCTGCATGCGCGGACAAGGTGGACATATAGGGCAAGGCGATCGATCTAAGATCCGTGTAAGGATTAGACCGTTGATCAGCCATCGAGTTCAGGATAGTGACGAAATATCCCTTGCTCGTTGAATTTCAGCCGGCGATCGCTGTCGAGATATGCGCGAATGCGCGGGCGTTGCGCGACCGTCATGCGAAGAGTTGACACGCGCGGCGATTCGGTGAGAAGGGCCTTTGTTGTGTTGGGAAACGCATAGAGCAAGCCTTCCAGAACCTGGAACAGTGAGAGATCGGCGTAGCTCAGGGCGTCGCCGACAAGATACGAGTCGCCGTCGGGATTGCGTGCGAGAATCCTTTCGAACCAATCGAGATATTTTTGTATCCGTTCCTTACGGAACCACTTCGCTCTGCGCGAGGCCTCGAGTTTCTGCTCCTCATAGTACAAATCGCCGCCCAAAGGGTGATGTGTGTCATGAGCCTCGCCGACCAGGTCAGCGATCGTCAACTGAATTTGGTGAACCCAAAGTCTGCGCGCCGCGTCGCTGGGCGCTAGATCGTGACGATCGCCAAGATAAAGCAATATTGCGGCGGTCTGTCCGATGACTACATGTCCGTCTTTCAAGAACGGCGGTGCGAATGACGGATGGACGAGATCGGTTCGTTGGAGAAAAGCTAGAAGCGCCGCTTCGGCGTTTGGCTCACGCGCCATATCAATGTAGCTCGCGCCGGCCTCTGCCAACAGGAGCCTGACGAACTCTCCACGTCCTTGAATGCCGGGCCAATAATAGAGCTCATAGGGCATGACTGACCTGCTGTCTCGGCGGCGCCGGAACCATCCTGCGCCGAATGTCGTCTTGAAGGTTGATCGCTTGATGGCCGCTAATGCTGCAAACATATTCCTTGAGCCGCACACATCAAGGTCGCGGCTCTTTGAGGCGCATCAAAGCCCGGACGCAGTCGCGGGCAGCTCGTTCGATCGCCGCATGCGTCGTTACAAGCGCGCTCCATTTGCATGACGAATTCTACGCCGCGTAAAAGCTCTTAAGATCCGCAATGTTCAATCGCGAACGCGCGGCTTCCAAATCCGCAGGCGCATCAATGTCGAGATAGGCGCTTTCATCAAATACGTGCGCCTGCTTTTGCGAATCCGCGCAGTTCCGGAGCAATTGCTTGGCGCCCAGCGACCCAGAGAGCGCCGCCAGAGTGGGGAAGAATCGCCGAGGCCACAAAACCGGATTGCGCTGCTCGCCAGACGTAGTTGCTGGATAGGTGATCAAAGCGCCCCGGCTTTCCATGAAATCGGCCATCAGGTGTTTGATCAGATCCGATGTCAAAAAAGGCAGATCGCCCGGGATCACAAACGCTCCTTGTGTTTGCTGGCCGAGCGCCATGACGCCGACGGCGATCGACGTTCCCATGCCGCTTCCCCAGTTCAAATTATGTGCAAATCGAAGCGGCAAGCCTTCGAGAGCTTTTTCGACCAGGAGGCGATCGCAGCCGGTAACAACGACGATTTCAACGCCGCTGCAGACGACTGCTTCGGCCACCCTGCGGATGAGCGGCTTCCCGCCAAGGTCCGAAAGAAGCTTGTTGTCCAGCCCGAACCGCTTCGAGGCTCCAGCAGCCAAGAGGACAGCTGCAATGTTCACATTTGCCTCGTTTCGCGTGCGACCTTGACGATTTCAGCGAGAATCGAGACGGCGATCTCGGCCGGTCCCTTCGCGCCAATCGGCAGTCCGACCGGGGCGCTGATGCGCGCCAACTCCGCATCGTTGAAACCTGCGGCGGCGAGACGTTGCAGGCGCTTGGCGTGAGTCCGTGTCGAGCCCAGGGCGCCAATATACAGGCAGTGCGAGCGCAACGCCTCGGTGAGCGCTTCATCGTCAATGGCGGCGGCGTGGGTCAGAGCGACCACCGCGGTCCTTGGGTCGAGCCCCAGGGACTTCAGCGAGATTTCAGGCCAGTCGGTGAGACTCTTAAAATCGCCCACGCGGTCGGCGCTCGCAAAAGCGGCGCGCGGGTCGACGACGACGACGTCGTAGCCAATGCGGTTCGCCAGATCAGCAAGCACCTGGCCGACATGCGTGGCGCCGACGATGACCACCCGAACTGGCGGGGTGAGCGCGTGCAAGAAGACCGGAGCATCGCCGAGCGAGAGAAGCCGGCCCTCACCCGAAATGAGACATTGGGCGATCTCGGCCGGCATTGATTCCACAGTGTCGAACAGGCGCCGCTCGCCGGTCGCAAGTGTCGTGAGCACGGCAAGCGACATCCGCGCGCGGCGCGCTGAAAACACTCTCTCCAGAAAAGCTGAATCTCGCTCACGACGCAGCGGCTCGAGATAGATGCTGATAGCGCCGCCGCAGGGCAGGCCAGCCCTCCACGCCAGTTCCTCTCCGACTCCGAACTCTAGCAACTTCGGTCTGTCGCGGGCCAGAACGTCCGCCGCTTCGGTAATCACTTCTGCTTCGACGCAACCGCCGGAGACCGAGCCCTCGAATTGTCCGTCTGGACCGATGGCCATTTGACCGCCGATCGGTACGGGCGACGAACCCCAGGTGGAGACGACGGTCGCCAGCGCCGCCTGTCCGAATTCCTCCAGCCACCTGCGGGCGCTCGTGAGCGCATCTCTCGGCCGGCCGGGGTCTGGGACATAATTCATTTACGCTGCGTGGTTGCTCGTGGGCTGTCTCAGCTCGAGCAGCTTATCGATGGTGATCGGAAGATCGCGGACGCGCACGCCGGTGGCGTGAAAGACTGCATTGGCGATCGCGGCGGCCGTGCCGACGATGCCGATTTCGCCGACGCCCTTCACGCCGAGCGGGTTCAGCCGATGCTCGTGCTCGTCGACAAAAATAACGTCGATGGCGCGGATGTCGGCATGCACCGGCACGTGGTATTCGGCGAGATTGTGGTTCATGAACCGACCATATCGATGATCGATCACCGTCTCTTCGTGAAGCGCCATGCCGATGCCGCCGACCACGGCGCCAAGGATCTGACTCCTTGCCGTTTTAGGATTCAAAATGCGCCCCGCAGCCACCGCGCTGACCACGCGCGCGACGCGCAACATGCCAAGCTCCTCATCGAGCCGCACTTCGGCAAACACTACCGAATGCGCGTAATGCGAATAATCCTGCAAGACTCGCGCGTCTGGCTCCGATGACACTCCCGACACAATGGGTCCGTTGAGGCCGAGCAGCGCTTCCGACAGCGGCATGGCGCGAGAGGGATCGCTCGTCATCCGGATCTCGCCGTCGACCCAAGTGAGATCGGCCAGATTGACGCCTCTGAGCGGCGCGTTGCTGACCGCGCCGGCGCGTTTGAGGAGTTCCTTGCGCAGGCCGTCGCAGGCCTCCATCACAGCGGAGCCCGCAGAGGCGGCCGTCCAGGATCCGCCTTCGACGGGCGCGCTCGGCAAATCGGAGTCGCCAAGCTTTACGATCACCTTGTCGAGCGGAAGGCCGAGCATTTCGGCGCCGATCTGCGCCAAAATCGTATAGGTCCCGGTGCCAATATCGGCCGTGGCGCAGGCGATTTCCAACGTCCCATCCGGCGCCAGAATCGCCCTCGCGCTCGTCGGCACGCGAAACGCCTCCCAGATCCCCGTCGCCATGCCGTAGCCGACCAGTTCGCGTCCCTCGCGCATCGAACGCGGCTCGGGCCGACGCTTGGACCAGCCGAAACGTTCGGCGCCCTGAAGGTAACAGTCCCTCAACGCTTTGCTTGAGATTGGCTTGCCATAGTTCTGATCCGTCTCGGAGTAGTTTTTGAGGCGAAGTTCCAAGGGATCGACGCCAACCGCATAGCTGAGTTCGTCCATGGCGCTTTCAAGCGCATACATGCCGACTGCGCCGCCGGGCGCGCGCATGTCGCAAGGCGTGAAGAGATCGAGCCGCGCAAGCCTCGACGTGACCGTCGAGTGATCGCATGGATAAAGCGCGCCAGACCAAACGACGGTGGGTTCCTGGTAGTCTTCAAAGCGAGACGTATTGGCGATCGCATCATGCTTCAAAGCGACCAACCGCCCATCGTTCTCGGCTCCCAGCGTTAGCGTCTGGATCGTTTGCGGACGATAGCCAAGCGTGAACATCTGCTGGCGCGTCAGCGTGACTCGAACAGAGCGCCTGAGGCCGATGGCGGCGAGCGCCGCCATGAACAGCTGATAGTTGGGCCTAAGACCGACTCCGAAGGCGCCGCCGACATAGGGAGACAAGACCCGCACTTTGTCCTTGGCCAGGCCGAACACGCGACACAAATATTCGTGGCAATTAGGCGCGCCCTGCGTTTTATCATAAATCGTGAGCCGGCCGTCGTTCTCCCAAACCGCCGTGCTCGCAAAGGTTTCCATCGGGTTGTGATGTTCGACGGGCGTGCGATATTGCTTCCGAATAAGGTTCGGCGCCCGCGATAAGGCGCTGTCGACATCTCCCCGCGGAGATGGATTCCACTCCGGCGCTCGTTTCTCCGGCGGCTCGAAAGCTTTGTCGATCTGCGTATCGAGATCGGTGACCGTCTCTCCCGTTTCATAATTGATGTCGATGAGACTCGCCGCAAAGCGCGCAATTTCGAGCTCCTCGGCGACGACGAGCGCCACGGGTTGTCCCGAAAACAGAATTTCACCGTCGTAAAGCGGGCGG